>JADHOZ010000067.1 GCA_016778745.1 Rickettsiales bacterium | reverse complement strand
CCAAAATACACTAATCTACCAGAAAATAACCATCGCAGTTCTAAACTATACCTCCTTAGTGTAAAGTACTATTCTTTATTATATTTATATCTAAAAAATAATCCAATTCTGATACAAATCTGATTCATCTCTCTAATCCCCAAAAAATCATTTCGGGATCAAATTTGGTTCCGTTTAGGGGTCAATGGCTTGTTTAAAGTATAAAATCATTTTTATCACCTAACACTTTAAAAAAGAGACTTGACCCCTAGATATCAAATTTATTTTTCCAAATCAGCCGCTAAAAACTCCTTCAAATCCTTAGACTCAAATCCTTTTTTACTCTTATCTTTATTTGGCGCCAATATTTTTGCTTTTTTGTTCTTTAGATGTTTTTCTTGAAGTTCTTTTAGAACATCTTTGCTCTTAGCAAATGGAGATATGACATCCATAATATAGGTCTTATCACCACTATCCCAATCTTTAGGTTGAAGTTTTGTCGAGCCACTAAGCAATCTTGTTTCAACTTCCTCACTCACATTAGCCCAACTTACAAACGCTATCGGTTCATTTTTTTTGCTTCTAAATACTACAAATTGCTTTTTTGTGAGCGGAGGTATTATCAACCATTCTAAGTCTGATAAAAATAGATATTTGTGAGCGTTTGATTTTGAAGCAAGTAGAGATATTACTCCTAAAGTACTTTCCAAAGCCAAATATTGAGGGATTTTAGTAGGCTCTTGATTCTCAATCTTTTTTGCTATTTCTTCACTTCCTTGATTTTTTTTATTCGTCATTTTGTATTATTATTTTATTAAAATTATTCAAAATTAGTATTCGCTTTCATCTTTGATGAGATTTAATCTAGACTTATAAACTGTCAAGAAATAATAATACTTTCTTAGTATTAAATAATATCTGTTTCGTTTTCAATCCAAACAAAAACTACAAAAAGAATATTATTCTTCTCTAAACGCCTTATAAGCAGAATCCTTGATTGGAGCGAATAGATAAGAAATTAGAGAGCGTGAGTCAGTAATAATAAACGCTTGAGCTGGCATTCCAGGGTAAAGTTCCACGTTACTTTTTAATCGATCTATTTCATTTTCATTAATTTTAATTCGAGCAATAAAATAAGATTCCTGCGTTTTCTCATCTGCTACAATATCTGGCGACACGTTAATTACTTTACCATTTAATTTTGGTACTTTTTTTCCTTTATATGCCGTAAGAGATACTTTAGCATTTAATCCCACCGCAACATTGTCAATATCTTGTGGTTTCACTTTCGCTTCGATGATAAGATCTTCATTTTGCGGAACAATATCTAACATATCGCCACCTGGGGGCACGACAGCACCTATTGTATGATATTTAATATTCATAATCTTCCCTGCCACGGGTGCAGTTATTTTAGACCTCTTTAACACATCTCTTGAGGCATCGAGTTGATTATACAAGGTAATTGCCTCAACATCTGTTTCTTTAATTTCTTTGAGTGTTTCTGATAAGGTTTCATTTTGATAATTAGCAATTTGCAATTTAGCAATTGCAGCTTCAAATTTTAGCTCAGAAATTGACTTCTCAAGCTCAAATTCTCTCAGAATTGGCAAATTTTCTTCATCAACTAAGGGTTTGATCAAGCTATATTCCTTTTTAAAAATTTTAAGTCTAGTTTGCGCCGACCTTAGCTTTTGTTGGAGGACCTCCACTTCACCTTCCATTTTTTCTAAATTTGTATTAAACAATCTTAACTGATTGGCGGCAATTTCTTTTACTTTTTCTTCCTCAACAGCACTAATTTGCCCAAGACTTTCATAAAATTCACTAAAATCTAGGTGTTTTTTATTATTTTTTTGTGCCTGTAAACGCATTTTTTGAAGCTGTATCGTCCATAGCCTTTCCTGTAAAATTTGTCTTTCTGATTTAGCCTGAATGTCGTGAAGATACAAAATTGTCTCACCCTCTTTCACCATTTGTCCTTCTTTAACCATAATTTGATCAATAATTCCCCCTTCAAGATGCTGAATCGTTTTACGGTGAAAATCCAGCACAACCAAACCATCAGCAATTGATGCAGATTTGATTGGCAGCAACGCCGCCCAACTTAAAAACAGCAGCGCAAACGCAATAATAGCCTTAATCCCATAATGAATTGCAGACTCATAATTTTTACCTTTTATGTCTTCATTAACTGACAATAATTTCCCAGAAAGCTCTTTTATTTTTTTCATTTTTTTACCCCCAATTCTTGTGGAGTCTTAAACGCTTTTATCTCTCCATTTTGCAGCACCAAAATCTTGTCACAAAAAGATGCAACCGATGTCCTGTGTGTTATCACAACCGTCGTAATACCCTGTTCTTTAGCACGCTTTATCGTATTATTTAGCGCATCTTCGCCGTCCGAATCCAAATTCGAATTTGGTTCATCCAATACCACAAATTTTACTTCTCCAAAATAAGCTCTGGCTAGAGCAATACGCTGCCTTTGACCGGCTGATAAATTACTACCATCTTTTTGAATTTGCGTTTCATAACCTTGGGGCATCTTTAATATGATATCATGAACATCACAAAATTTAGCCGCGCCAATAATGTCTTCATCTTTTGCTTCAGGATTCATCCTGGCAATATTTTCTTTAATGGATCCTTGAAATAACTCAACATCTTGTGGTAAATAACCAACGAATTTTCCAATTTTTTCTAAATCTTGATCAAAAATATTAGCACCGTCATAACGAATAAACCCAGAAGATGGCTTTAAAACACCAACCAATAACCGTGCTAGCGTCGTCTTCCCACCTCCGGTTGGACCGATAATACCAATTACCCCACCCGGATCAATATCAAAACTAATGCCTTTTAAAATCATATCCATTGATTGGGGCAATCGATAAATCAACTTCTCAATGGCAATAGCACCTTTTGGTTGCGGCAAATCAATTTTTCCTTTCTCAATTTCGTAACCATCTAAATTCTTATTTAACTTCTGATATGAATTAAAAGCAGTTTTGAGAGACTTCCATAAATTAACCGCTTGATCGAAAGGTGCCAACGCCTTACCAGCCAAAATTGATGTCGCAATAATTCCACCCGAAGACATTTTATTATACATCACCAACACCGCACTTGATGCCATTGTAATGGTCTGTATGGCAATTCTAAGTGATTTTGAAATGGCGGTTATTTTAGCGCTGATATTTAATAAATGTGAATTCTCCAATCTAAATTCATCATTAACCCGCCGCCACCTGCTAAGAACATTTTTTCGCATCGCCATTGCATTAACCACTTCTGAATTTGACGAAATAATCTCAAAATCACGAATATTTTGCGTTTGCAGCTTATTTGTCTTCTCAATGAGATTCTTGGTTAAACGCTGATTTAAAAACGCCATTTTCAACATCACCAACGCACCTACCACAGTAATAATGCCATTGATTGGATGAATAAAAAATATCACAATCAAATACACAAATGCAAAAGGCGTATCAAACAAAGCTGCTAAATTAGGACCCGAAATAAAAGACTTAACATTTTGCAAATCACGCAAATTTTGAGAACTAATATTTTTATTAACCCCTTCAGATTCGATTGCTTTGTTAAATAATATGGGCGATATTTTTTCATCTAATTGATTGGAAATATGTAAAAAAACCGAAGATCTAACAGACGTTAAAATACCTAAAAAAACTAAAAATACACCCATTATCAACGTTAAATAGATCAAAGTCTCAATACTATTACTACTTAAAACCCTATCCAAAACCTGCATCGAATAAATTGAAGAAGCCAAGGTGAAAATACTAATAAAAAAACTAAAGAACGAGCAATAATAAAAAGCTTTCTTGCATTCAAATAATGCAATTTTTAAAGGGTTGTTCATTTTAATAAAATTTAATTACTGGATTGCCTCACCTAGGGCTGACAATTACAGATAAACAGATCTTCCAATCACAACTGACCGGTCAAATATTTAATCTTGTAATAGACAATCGCCAAATCCATTTCAGAATTAATCAAATTGATCTCACGATCATTTTGTTCAATTTGCACCTTTATGACTTCAATTGGGTCTTCTACCCTAGACTCTTTCCTCTTATGAAAAATGTTAGATCGTTGCTTGGCCATTTTAAATAATTTCTTATTGGACTTATTAATATCGCCATAAAATTTATACTCACTCAACGCTCTCGATGCTTCTTTAACCAGATTATCTTTAGCAATTTCATATTCCTCCAAGGCTGACTGTTTTTCATATCTAGCTTTGGCAATATTTGAATATTCAATACCTTTATTAAATAAAGGTACGGAAAGATTTAAAAATAAGGATCTATTTGTTAAATCTCGGTTATTTAAATAAATGACGCTTTCTTGTTTATCCATCGTACCAGTCAAATAAACCTTTGGAGATAGATTAGATCTCTCAGCACTATAAGCATATTTTGAGGCAATGTAACTATTTCGCGACGATTCCACCGATTTATTACCTCGCAAAGCCTCACTTACAATTTTGTCTTCATTAAAATATTCTCTAGGAATATTTGGCTTAACTAAATTTCCATCCAACTTCCCAATAACATTCACATAATCTATTTGCGCCTTATTAAGCCTAGTTTTAGCATCAAGGGACTTTTCTTCATTAATTGACGCCTCAAATTGGAATTTAATAATATCCGCCTTATCGATAATCTTAAAATATTTTCTTCTCTTCGCCAAAGATAGAAACTTCTGTGCTAATTTAAAATTCTCTTCTTGCAACTTTGCAACCCTCTGATAACGATACAACTCACAATAAACCTGGGCAGCCACAAATGAGATTTCTTGCTCCTTATCCAAAGCTTTTAAATTAGCGGACTTTAGATGATAATTTGCCTCACGATATTTTGATACAGAGTGAAAACCATCAAAAATTGGCTGTTCAATAACCAATTCCCGACTAGACTGTCTCAAAGACGGATCATTTTGATTACCATTATAGTGACTCCTCCTTTGTCCATAAGACGCTTTTACCTTAACAGACGGCAAAAACTCCGCAATAGCCTCTCTCTTTTTCGATCTAACTGCTTTCGCTCTTAGCTTTTCTAATTTAATATTTCTATTACCACTTTTTGCTTCATTAATTGCGTCATCTATTGTTACAGCAAAAGAATTTTGGATCGCAAACAGCAATAAGAATAGTGTAAATATAATTTGCATCAACCAACAACAATTTTTTATGATTTTAGTAAAGAAAAAATAAATTTTTGTATATCAAATTACTTTTATCAAGAAGATTTTATAATACAAAAAGTATTATAGAAGATTATGTTTCAATATAAAACGGCCATTCTACTAAATAAGACAAGATAACCCTTTAACTAACTAAAATCAAAACTTTCTATTTCTAGATCAAATACAATCGCGAGAATAAATTCGACACAACAATCCAGAAAAAATCACTTCAATTCCAAAGCCATATTATAAATCTCCTTCTTACTTATTCCTAGCATCTTAGATAAATTTCCAGACGTTACCTTTGGAGAACCGGTCTTTTTTAGATCTTGCTTGATTAGACGAATCAAGTCTTCTTCACCAACTTTATCATCCTTCTTATCTATTTTTTCAACCAATATAACAAATTCACCTTTTTGCTTGATTGACCCTTCTTTTAATAACTCAATAATCTTAGAGGATTGATCAACGACAATTTCCTCATGCAATTTTGTTAACTCTCTCGCCAGAGCAATTCTCCTTTCTCCAAGAATGTTTTGCAATAATTTTAAACTCTTCAACACCCTATTTGGCGATTCATAAAACACAAAACTCACATCTCTTGGTAAATTGTTAATAGCCGCTTCTTTTTGTGCATTAGAAGTTGGCAAAAATCCTAAAAATACAAAATTATTTGCAGCAATTCCGCTAGCGCAAATGGCTGTCGTCAAAGCGCAAGCACCAGGAAGTGGAATTATTTTTTGTTTAAATTCATCCTTCAAAAAACGAATTAACTTATGTCCCGGATCAGAAATAATAGGAGTTCCAGCGTCAGAAACCAATGCCACAGATTTATTAGAAAGTAATTCATGTAAAATCTTTTTTCTAGCTTCAACGCTACTATTTTCGTTGTAAATGATAAATTTTTTTGATTTTATTTCATAAAAACCAAGTAATTTTGATGTAACCCTACTATCTTCACAAACCACCACGTCACACTCTTTTAAAACCCTTAAGGCTCTCATTGTAATATCTTCCAAATTTCCAATGGGAGTTGGTACAATATATAGTGCATTTTCCAATTTCTGATTTTGTAAAAATTTTGTAATTTGTGATTGATTATTTAGTGCCATCTTTTCTACTGTGTAAATAAAAATTAACTGCTTCAATATCTAATAAAATAATGAAAAAGCTATTAATCATTCTATCTTTATTCGTCTCAAGTTGTCAATCAAACAAGCCTCATCAGCCAATAGCAGAAATAATAGATGGTCGAAAAGACGGCAAATCAATAATTGAAGTAAAAAATCAATTTACTTCCAAAAGTCTTAACAAAATTGACGACCGTAAAAAGAAAGTAAAAATAGCCCTATTTTTACCATTCTCAGGAGAAAATAAAGAATTAGGCTGGGATATGGCAAATTCAGCTTTCATGTCATTATTTAATCATGACGATGACAGAAATATCGAGCTAGTTTTAGTCGACTCTAAAGGTAATCCTAAAGAGGCAAAAGAGCTATTTAGCCAAATCGTAAAAGACCAAATAAAAATAGTAATAGGCCCAATTTTCAGCTCTGTAGCACAAGAAATAAAAGAAGACGCTACCAACAATAACATAA
>JADHOZ010000066.1 GCA_016778745.1 Rickettsiales bacterium | reverse complement strand
GTTGCAAATTTGGTTGTTGCCGTTCTTTTTGCTTTGGCATCAATTACTGATTATTTTGATGGTTATTTTGCGAGATCTTTGAAGGTTGAGTCTAATTTTGGAAAATGCCTAGATCCAATTGCTGACAAGTTATTGGTGATAGTAGCGATTGTGATGTTAATTAGTTATAGTGGGGAGAACTTATTTATCTTGATTCCGGGATTAATAATAATATGTAGAGAAGTACTGGTTTCTGGTTTAAGAGAATTTTTGGCTGAGTTCAAGGTAAGTGTTCCAGTTACTAATCTGGCTAAATGGAAAACAGGAGTTCAGATGACCGCTATAACGGGTCTTTTGCTTGGTGAAAGTGGATCATCGTACACTTTATACTATTTATTAAGTGGTTGGAAAGAAATGGGTTTAAAGTTTATTATTGTTGATTTTGTTGTATTTGCTTCACAGATTTTATTTTGTGCGGCAGCTGTCTTGACTGTCGTTACAGGTTTTGCTTATTTTAGGGCTGGTGTAAAGGAGATGTAGTTATTTATATCTTTTTTTAAGAATAATGTAAATTGGAATCGAAATTAAAATAACAATTAACATTATTAACGTTATTTCTTTCAAATACTCTTCCAAAAGCTGTTGATTTTTGCCGATAAAATAGCCAAGTATTGTTAGGATTGTGGTCCAGATTGTAGATCCGGCCGTTGTGTAAAGATAGAATTTTTTTAGGTTCATATTGGCGAGACCGGCGGGGATTGAAATAAAGTGTCTGAATCCTATTAGGAGACGTCCGGTGAATACGGAGATGGGGCCGTGGTTTTTGAAATAATTTTCTATTTTTATTATTGCTGATTCTTTGACAAAAAAATATTTGCCTATTTTTAGAATTATTGGGCGACCGATTTTTTGAGACATTATGTAGCTGAATCCGGCTCCTGCAACGTTTCCTGTGATTCCAAATAATAAAACCAGAGGCATGCTCATTGTGTTTAGGGATACGGCTATTCCGGCTGGGATCATTATTAATTCGCTTGGGATTGGGACTAGAGTGCTTTCTAGAAACATTCCTATGAAGATTCCTATATAGCCGACTTGGTTGATGTAGTGGACTAATAATTCTATTATGTGATGGATTAGTTCCATTATTTAGATGAATTGATTTATAAGATTTTTTAAATCTTGGTCTTTATATCTTGAGATCCTTTTGGTTTCGATGATGGATTTTATTTTTTGATAAGTGTTGTTTAGATCGTCATTTATTAATACAAAGTCATATTCATCGTAATGGCTGATCTCTGATTTGGCTTCATCCATTCTTTTTTGCATTATTTCTTCGGGGTCTTGAGCTCTTGCTTTTAGCCTCCTTTCTAGTTCTTGAATTGAAGGTGGAAGAATAAAAATAGATACTATTTCTTCGGATTGGTATTTTTCTTTTATTTTTCTAGCACCTTGCCAATCTATATCAAAAACTATGCAGTGGCCGTTTTTTAGGCTTTGGTCAACTAGACTTTTTGGGGTTCCGTAGTAATTATCAAATACTTTGGCATCTTCTAGGAAGTCGTTGTTTGACTTCATTTCTGCAAACTCCTCTTTCGTTACAAAATGGTAGTCTTGTCCGTGAATTTCTTTGTCTCTTTTTGGTCTTGTTGTTGCGGAAATTGATAGTTTTATAAGAGGATCGTCTTTGACAATCATGGAACATAGGGTTGATTTTCCTGCCCCTGAGGGGGAAGATAAAATTATTAAGAATGGTTGATGATTAATGAACATTTATCTTAAAGGGGTGGAGTCAGGCGTTTTTTAGGCGCCTAACTTTGTTTTATTATTCTTCTCTGATGATTGAAAGGTCTGGTGCGTCTGGTGCTTTCATGCCAACGACGTGGTAACCAGCATCAACGTGAAGATTTTCGCCTGTTACACCGCCACCTAAACTTGAAAGCAAGAATACTGCTGCGCCACCCACATCTTCAAGCGTGATATTTCTTCTTAAAGGGGCATTATATTCGTTCCATTTAAAAATTAATCTGAAATCACCAATTCCACTTGCCGCTAGTGTTTTTACAGGACCTGCTGAAATTGAATTAACTCTGATATTATCTTTACCCATATCCATCGCTAGATATTTAACGCTTGCTTCAAGTGCGGCTTTAGCGACACCCATTACATTGTAGTGAGGCATTACTTTTTCTGCGCCGTAATAGCTTAGAGTGATTATGCTGCCACCATTTTCGGCTTTTTTAAGTAGAGGTTCAGCATGTTTTGCAACGGCAGCTAAAGAATATGCAGAAATAGTCATTGTTTGGACAAAATTTTGATGAGAAGTATCTAAATATTTTCCTCTAAGCTCTTCTTTGTCTGAGTAGGCGATTGCGTGAACTACAAAATCTAATTTTCCCCATTTTTTTTCCAGCTCAGCAAATACTCTTTTAAGCGATTGTTCATTAGTGACATCGCATTCTAAAACAATATCAGAACCAACTGATGCGGCTAGAGGCTCGACTCTTTTTTGTAAGGCTTCGCCTTGATAAGTAAAGGCTAATTCGGCGCCATATTTTTTACATTCTTGAGTGATTCCCCAAGCAATTGAGCGATTATTGGCAACGCCCATGATAAGTCCTTTTTTTCCTGCTAAAATAGTCATGTTAATATTTATTTAGTTATAAAGCCAAGGTGTTAATTGTTTATTATTTGCCTCAAATTCGGCAATTAAGTCGGATTTTTGTAGTGTTAGGGCAATGTCGTCAAGACCGTTTAGTAAACAATGTTTTCTAAATTGGTCAACTTCAAATTTGTGAATTTTATTTTGCACTCTTACTTCTTGCTTGTCCAGGTCGATGGTTATTTGATTGTTGGGAGTGTTGGCAAAAGACATTAATTCATCAACTATTTCTTGTTTTAGTTTGATTGGCAGTATCGCGTTTTTGAAACAATTATTATAAAAGATATCCGCAAAAGATGGTGCGATAATGCTCTTAATGCCAAAGTCTGATAGTGCCCAAGGTGCGTGTTCTCTGCTTGATCCGCAGCCGAAATTGTCTCCGGCGACAAGGATTTGTGCGTTTTTATATTCGGCTTTATTTAATATAAAGTCAGAGATTTCAGAGCCATCTTTATTGTATCTCATTTCATCAAAAAGGTTTTTGCCAAGACCTGTTCTTTTAATTGTTTTTAGAAATTGTTTTGGAATTATCATATCGGTATCAATATTGATAAGTGGTAGTGGTGCTGCGATTGATGATAAAATAGTAAATTTTTCCATAGCTTTTTTAAATTTTTATTAAGATGAAGAATAAAATAATAACCCCCTAAATTACAAGTTTATTTTTGTAATATCGTTTTTAATTTGTTTTTTTAGTTCATCGATGTTGTTAAATCTTTTTTCGTCTCTAATAAAATCTAGGAATTCAACAGTGATTTTTTGGTTGTAGATATTGTGATCGAAATGCAATATATGTGTTTCAAAAATTTCTTTTTTAGAGTTTTCTACTGTTGGTCTGATGCCAAAATTCGTTATTGAAGGGAGGGTTTTACCAAGATGGTGTATTGTTGTGAGGGTCTTGTAGACTCCAAATTTTGGTTTGATGCAATGGTTGTTTAGAATTAGGTTTGCTGTTTTGAAACCTATTGTTTGGCCAAGTTTATTGTTGCTGGAGATGATTCCGGATATGGAGTAGTTTTTATTAAGTAATTGGTTGGCTTTTTTGATATTACCTTCTTGAATTGATTGTCGAATGTTAGAAGAAGAGCAAATTTGGTTATTGATTTCTACTTTTTTGATTTGGTCAAGATTATGTTGGAAATATTTCTGGAGAAGGGCGGCATTGCCTGATTTATTGTGGCCAAAAGTGAAGTCGTAGCCGATGGTTAGGTGTTTGATATTTAGATTTTTGATTAATGTTTCTTCGATGAAGTCGGTGGGTTCAATGTTAGCGAATTTGGTGTTGAAGTTTAGAATTATTACGTAATCTATTTGGTATTTTTCTTTTAGTAATTTTAGTTTTTGTGACAGAGAAAATATTTTTATGTTTTTGTTTTGATCTTTTGCAAAATAACTGGCAGGGTGAGGTTCGAAAGTGATAATTGCGGATTGAAGATTTTGTTCTTTGGCTTTTTTTATTGTGTTGTGAATTAATTTTTCATGCCCTAAATGTATTCCTTCGAAATTACCGATCGTTGCTGATAGTGCCGGTAAATTTTGATTTGTTTTTCTATTGGCTTGGGGGCTTCGAATTAAGCGCACTGATAGTTATGAAAATAATTAATAAAGTCGAGGATTTTAACGTTGAGAATTTATAAAATCAAAATTATTGCTATTTTTTGTTCGATCTTCTTGCTTAATTCTTCATGGGCGGAGAGTTTTAGGGAAAATTTGTCTTTATTTGGTGACGCAAAATATGGGGCTGATTTTAGGAATTTTGATTATGTAAATCCTGACGCTCCAAAAGGAGGGGGGGTCAGATTTGGTGTTGAAGGCGGGTTTAATAGTTTGAATAAGTTTATTTTGAAGGGGATTTCAGCTTCTGGTTTGTCTTATCTGTATGATTCTTTGATGGAGGGTTCGGATGATGAAATTTCAGTTATGTATCCTTTGGTGGCACAGAGTGTTTTGTTTGATAAGAATAAAGGTTTTTTGATTTTTAGGTTGAATAAAAAAGCGAGATTTCATGATGGAGTAGAGATAACGGCTGATGATGTGGTTTTTAGTTTTAATAGATTGGTAGCAGAGGGGCATCCGACTTACAAGCTTATTTTTAGGGATGTTAAAGAGGTGAAGAAATTGGGTAAATATTTAGTTAAGTTTGATTTCTCTGGGTCGAAAAATAGGGATTTGCCTTTTGCGATTGCGTCAATTTCTGTTTTGCCAAAGCACTATTATGATAATGTGGCATTTAATAAGACAACATTGCAGCCGCCTTTAGGATCTGGGCCTTATAAAATAGTTGGTGTTGAGGCAAATCATTCGATTACCTATGAGAGGGTTAAGGATTATTGGGCAAAGGATTTGGCTGTTAATAGGGGAAAATATAATTTTGATACAATATCTTATGATTATTATCATGATAAAAGTGTTTTGGTCGAGGCTTTTAAGTCTCAGAAATATGATTTTAGGCAAGAAAATGTGGCGAGGAATTGGGCGAGTGCTTATAATATTGAGGCTGTTAAGAGTGGTGCAATAATTAAAAAAAAGATTAAGCATTCTTTGCCGGTTCCGATGCAAGCATTTGTATTAAATTTGAGGAGGGAGAAATTTAGGGATATTGAATTGAGAAAAGCATTGAATTATGCATTTGATTTTGAATGGCTAAAAAAGAATATTTTTTATGGTTCGTATGAAAGAACAAGTAGTTTTTTTGAGAATTCTAATTTTTCTTACTCGGATTTTGAGTTACCTAAAGGGAGTGGCGATGGTTTTAATAGGAAAAATTTAATAATAGCGCAAGATATTTTAGAGAAGGCTGGTTATGTGTTGAGGGATAATTATTTGTTTGATAAAAATGGGAAAAAAGTTAGTTTGGAGTTTTTAATAGGCAGTAAGAATTTTGAAATGATTATTGCGCCATTTGTTAAGAATTTAAAAAAGCTTGGCATTGATGCTAGCGTGAAGTTTGTTGAGGAAAATCAGTACAAAACTAGGGTTAATAATTTTGATTACGATATTATTGTTGGTATTTTTCCTCAGGCATTGATTCCTGGTAATGAGCTTTACGCTTATTTTCATTCTAGTCAAAAAGATGTAAAGGGTTCAAGAAATATGAGTGGTCTTGATAATCACGAGGTAGATAAGTTAGTGGTTGAGATTGCCAAGGTGCAAAAGAAGGAAGAACTGGAAAAATTGTGCAGAAAACTAGATAAAATTTTGCTAGAAAATTATTACGTCATTGCGCAATGGTACAGTGGAAATTATCGAATTTTGTATCGAGATATTTTTTTAATGCCAAAAAAACATGCTAAATATTCTTTGGTTTTGGATAGTTGGTATCTTAAACAGTACCCCCTTTGAAGCCTTTATTTTCAATACTCAATTTCTTGCAGGTACCTGCAAGAAATTAGATTTTTAGCACTTTGGAATTGGGACAAAAAGTGCTAAATTTAATTTTCATTGAAAAAAAATAGTGTTTTTATTACAACTGGTTCTCATTAGATAATTCATTAATTTAATTAGTAATTTTTTTATGTTTATACAAACTGAAGAAACGCCCAATCCACAGGTTTTGAAATTTATTCCAGATGGCAAAGAAGTTTTGACGAGTGGTAGTGAAGAATTTAAAAGTCAAAAACAGGCTTCTACGAGATCTCCTTTAGCGACTCAGCTTTTCTCTATTAAGGGTGTTGTTAGTATCTTTTTGGGTAAGGATTTTATTTCTGTCACCAAAAATGCGGATATTGAATGGGCTTCTCTAAAAGCTGATATTCAGGCGACTATTATGGATTTTTTTGTTTCTGGCAAAGCAGTGATGTTTGAAAAAAAGGAAAGTAACGAAAATAGTGAAGATGATGAAGTGACTAAGCAAATAAAAGAATTAATAGAGATTAAAGTTAGACCCGCAGTTGCCATGGATGGGGGCGATATTGTTTTTCATGAATTTAAAGATGGAATAGTTTATTTAGAGCTCATGGGGGCGTGTTCTGGCTGCCCTAGCTCTACTATTACTTTGAAGAATGGTATTGAAAATATGTTAAAGCACTACGTTCCAGAGGTTGAGTCTGTAAAGCAAGTTGACGTTTAAGGCATAGGAATCTGTGAATAATGGGTTGCAAACTTATTGTTGCCTAGAAAAATAATAGGCTGGATTAGGGTTCTACACCTTATTATTCTAATTTTACGCCGTTTTTAAGAGTAGCATCTGTAGCTCAACAGGATAGAGCATCACTTTCCGAAGGTGAGGGTTGGGAGTTCAAGTCTCTTCAGATGCGCCAAATTAAATAACTAATTTATGAAAATCACAGCGTCTTACATTATTATTGGTGATGAAATATTATCTGGAAGAGTTGCAGATGCGAATCTGAATTTCTTGGCTAAAGAGTTAACGCAGATGGGAATCATTTTAAAAGAAGCTAGAGTGATTGCTGATAATGAGGATGAAATCATTGCTGCTATTAACGATGTAAAAACTAAATATGATTATGTGTTTACTAGTGGTGGGGTTGGGCCAACGCATGACGACATTACTACTGCGTCAATTGCCAATGCCCTGGGTAAAACATTATATTTAAATGAACAAGCTATTTCATTATTAGAAGGATA
>JADHOZ010000065.1 GCA_016778745.1 Rickettsiales bacterium | reverse complement strand
TCATTCTCACAATGAATTCGCTCGTGGAAAATGTCATGTTAATGTCATTGAATCATTCTGGAGCTATTGTAAAAGAAGATTAGCAAAGTTTAATGGATTAACAGATGAAAAATTCATTTTGCATTTAAAAGAAAGTGAGTTTAGATTCAATAATCGTAAACAAGATTTGTATAAAATCTTGTTAGAAATTATAAGAAAAAATCCTCTTAACTAGTCAAGACCCTTTGCTATATAACTCTCATATCAGGAGATATTTTCTTAACACCTTCTGTCAATGTTGCTAAATCTTTATATTTTCCTGAAGTAATCAATTGACCAGAATCTCTAGAGTCATTTAAACCATTTTCAGTGACCATTACACACTCAATTCCATTATCCCTATAAAAACCCATTTCTTGATCTAAATTTTTACTGTTAGTACCAATCAAAGAAATACATGGAATAATTTTTGACGGAGAGAATCCATCTTTTACGATTCTTTTTATAAAACTTACATCATTCATTTCAGAGTTTAGAGGTCGTTCGATCTTTGGAAATAATACAAGATGAACGTCTGTGTCTTGTGTGTAGTTAGGAATAATTAGGCTATGAATTGGAGGTAATCTTCTTAATAATTCAATTCCCTGTCTCGATTTTATTATTCTATCAGCGATTTTCATTCCATTATAATATTTTATGCTTCTTTGCGAAAAGCAGAGCTATTGCCGTAATCAAAGAGAAAAATATTAAATAAGACGGAATTGAAATTTGGCTATTGGTTGTTTTCAAAAGCCAAGTTAGAATAAGCGGCGAAAAACCTCCAAAAATCACAGCAACTAAATTAAAAGATAAGGCTGTTCCAATTGATCTCACTTGTGCTGGAAAAAAATCTATTACTAATGATGGAATTGATCCTTGATACAATGAAATCAAAATAATGAAAAGCGCACATCCTATAAATGTTGAAACAAAATCATGACTAAGAATGAGATTGAAAATAGGAAAAATGCAAATAGCGAAAGAAATTATTGCTAACAGTAAAGCCTTATAAATTCCAAAACGATCAGATAAAGAGCCAGACAATAAAGGTGAAATTATGAAAATCGCCGAACAGGTTAAATAAATTATTGAAACTTGTGATGGGCTAAAATCTTGAATTTTTACCAAAAATGTAGTTAAAAACCCAAAAAATATGTAGAATGGTATACTGATGGAAACGAACAATCCGCATATTATTGCAAATCTGATTTTGTAGTTTTTAACAAGTTCAATGAATGGTGATTTTGCGATTAGATTCTTCTTTCTAAGATTTTTAAATTCTGTAGTTTCATCAAGCTTACTTCTTATATAAAATCCAATGATCCCAACAGGAAAACTTAACAAAAATGGAACTCTCCATGCCCATTCAACATCAGAAAAATAAACGTTACAAATAAAAGAAGCCAACAATCCTAAGAACAAACCAAGAGCAGTACTTGAAAGAGCAATAGATCCAAAGAACGCTTTGTTATTTTTATTTGGTATTGACTCCATCAAGTAAGTCATAAAACCAGAAGTTTCACCTCCAATTGATAAACCTTGCATCATTCTTATTATGACTAAAGCAATTGGAGCTAAAATTCCGATTTCAGAGTAAGAAGGAAGTAATCCAATTAAAGATGTTGGAAATGACATCAGCATTATAGAAATAGAAAGAGCCGTCTTTCTGCTATGTTTGTCTCCTATGTGACCAAAATTAGTGCTCCAATTGGTCTTGTTAAGAATCCAGCGGCAAAAACCCCGAATGTAGCAATAAGCGAAGTGTATAAATCTCCAGCAGGAAAAAATATCTGACTAATTATAAATGCAAAATTGGCGTAAAGGATATAATCATAATTTTCTAAAGCATTTCCAATAACTCCAGAAACTATTACCTTATAAGAAACATTCATTTTGGTAGGATTGTTAATTTAAATCATAAATTCTGTGAAATCACAGTTTCTACCAAATCTGACACTACTTTCTTAGGTTGCGCTCCACCTCTAAAAATTGCATAATAAGCAATATCTGGTGACAAATGACGCACATTCTTGACAACGATTTTATTAGAGTCTTTACAATAATCCTCATGAAAAATCGTTACACCAAGACCAGCTGAAACAAGAGATTTTAAGATATCCCAAGATCCATGATTTAATTCAATATCACTTTTTAGAACCTTCGATGCAATATTGTATCTCATAATGTCAGAAATGGCATAATTTCCCGTATGAATGTAATTATATCTTCCAATTTCTTCAAATGTAATTTTTTTATCTGGCACTTTTTCTAATGGGTGATTAACGGGAATTATTAGAGCTGGCTTGTAGTTAGAAATCTTTTGATAGTTTAAATTTTTTTGTATCAAATTTAAATCTTCGATTGGATAAATTGCTATATCAATTTCACCTTTTTCTATTTGCTCACAGGCTTCCTGTCTGGTTAAATAAGAGAGTTGTAACTTTAGCTCTGGATTAGAATCTTTTATTACCCTTAAAGCTTCTGGTATTAAAATAGAAAAAACAGAATGATGCCCAGCAATTTTTAAAAAATTATCGTGATATTTTGTACTTTTTAGTAAAAATTTGTCACATATTTCATCTGCTCCATTAACAATTTGGAGAGCCATTTCATAGAAAATTTTTCCGTCTGCCGTTAGCTCGAATCTCTTGGCATTTTTTTTGCTTCTTTTAAGTAATTTTGTCTTTAGATCTCTTTCTAAAGTTTTGATTTGTAAACTTATGCTGGATTGGCTTAAATGCATGATCTTAGCAGCTTTAGCAAGACTGCCATAAGTCACAGTATTACAGAAACCTCTAATTTGTTGCAGACGATTATTCTTATAGTAGAATTGTGGAATCTTCGACAGCGAATTCATTTAATAAAATTAAATTGCAATTTATCAACATATAGGTAAATAATAGGCAATGTTTGCCATGCACATCCCAAAAACTGACGAAAGCTAGAGTAAAAAAGGAAATATAGCGCTAATTTGTTACATTTACACCTACATATATCACACTCCGTCTCATTTTGGGACTTTGTTAGGTTTTTCAATTTATTGATTTGGGGAAATGAAATCGACAACAAGATTAATAACATCTGCACTAAGACCCAATACAATTACCAGAGCTTTGTCTCATCATAAAGCATCTGATGCTGCGACGACTATTCGTCCAGAAGATATAAAAATCACTCCTCTTCTTCCGAATGACTATGACCATTTTGAAACTTTCAGGAAAATCATTACGGATGAAAGGATAGTTTTTACTTCTTCTTGGATTGATAAATGGTTTGGAGTAGAGAACTTAAGACAGAAATGTTCTCATACCAAGATGAAGTTACAATTGATAGACGAAGGTGATGCCGAGATTGCTTTGCCTGAAGAAGTTGTTGAAGCTCACAATCGAGGTGTGCCACCTGATAAAATAGCTCTAGACAGATTTTTTTCCCTTCAACCAAATAAAGATAAGCTGAGAGAGATATATTTAGGGATGACAAGTAGAGTTGCTGAAACTGGTCTTGGATACTATAAATTCGAGGACGCTTCAGATAGAAGACTACTTGGCGGCGGTTCTTTAGCGCCAATATCAGATGGTATTCCAATAGAAAAAGTTGATATTGCATTGCATATTTTAGATAGACAAAAAGGCATAGGAAGTATTTGCCTAAAAGAACTTCTTACAAAAGCTTTTGACGAATGTGGAGTAAGTCAAGTTGTAGGTAGTTCATTGATTGATCACCCTGGCACTCCCACTTTGTGTGCTAAACATGGAATGGTAATGAAAAATCAAGATAATATGAAATATTATTTCATATCTAAAAAGATGTGGGAAGCTAATAAAGAATCAAATTTAGAAGAAGAAATGAAAAGCCCTAAAGCCGCGTCAACTCACTATGGAAAAGGTGAAGGAAAAGGAAGATAATTAGTTTTATTAAATACTTTTTCTAAACCATCAATTATAACCAGTTTGTCTTTTTTAGAAGAAACTAATCTACTGTTAAGAACTTTGTGTTAATTTAACAACCGTTCTTAATATGAAATCTGTAGCTCACTCACATAATCACTTCTCAATTATCGACCACATACTGAGATTAATAACTGATAACTTAGTATCAAAAAAAAGCTCTAATGATAACTCTCAAGGTGGTAAAGTTATCAGCATTAAAAATACTGTCAGAACTACAAGTCCAGAAACTATCCCTAGCAATATCAAGACAGATAATAAGACTTGCTCAGAGCGTGAATTCATCAAATCAATAATTCACGAATTAAAAAATCCTATACATACCATTTCCGGTCTTTCACAGATATTACGAGATGAAAAAGGATACAACCTCTCACCTTCTGAACGAATTGAATATTTAAATCATATTGAAGAATCGGTAAGTGATTTGAATGATTTGGTGCATGACCTACTAGAGGTTAGTTCTGATAGTAATGAGGACAGAACTTTTTCGATAGATTTATCCAAAGAAATTGATATAAAAGAAATTGTCAGAAGGACAATAAAGCTAAATAAGGACTATGCTATCAGAAGCGGAATTACAATTAATAGCGAAATTGCAGATGATGTGTCCTTCATTAAACTTGATCAAAAAAGAACTAAGCAAATCTTAGCAAACTTAGTTTCTAATTCTATTAAATATAGCCCTGAAAAAACAACTATAAAAATTTCTCTCGCAAATGTTGTCGAAGATGGAAAAAAATATTTAGAAATTACTGTTTCTGACCAAGGATTTGGTATGACTGAAGAGCAAATTGAACTCGCCTTTGAAAAATATAAAACAATACAAAATCCAAATTCTGGAAAAGTTGATTCATTTGGTCTTGGACTTCCAATAGTAAAGCAATTAGTAGAATTACAAAAAGGCATTATTGATGTTATATCAGAGCCTAATAAGGGAACAGATTTTATACTAAAATTTCGGTATTGTTAATCTAACATAGATTTTACTGGAAATTAATATTATTGAGTTTAGAATTAAGTTTATTAACTCAATAAACGAAGCGATGAAATGTATAAAATGCTCTAGTGAGAATGTTTGTAAGAATGGTAAGATGCAAGGAATGCAACGCTATAAGTGCAAAGATTGCCTTTATAACTACACCAAAGGCAGGAATTCCAAAGATAAGTCACTAAAAAGGTTGGCTCTAGAGTTATATCTAGAAGGATTAGGTTTTAGATCTATAGGAAGAATGCTAAAAGTAAGCCATGTGAGTGTTTTTAGCTGGATTAAGCAATATGGTAGAAGCTTAGATTTGTTACAAAATGACCATGAAATATGTGTTACTGAAATAGATGAGATGCGCAGCTACATTGGCTCAAAAAAAACGCAGTCTGGATCTGGATTGCTGTTGATAGATATGCAAAAGAATTTATCAGCTTCACTATTGGCAATAGATCAACAAAAACTGGGAAAGAA
This sequence comes from Rickettsiales bacterium, assembly GCA_016778745.1. Classification (GTDB taxonomy): domain Bacteria; phylum Pseudomonadota; class Alphaproteobacteria; order Rickettsiales; family UBA1997; genus JADHOZ01. The sequence continues at coordinate 1,902 of JADHOZ010000065.1, read as the reverse complement.
CTTTGGAAAGGATAAAGGACAGAGCTAAAGGCTTTGTTGCAACAGATTATTGGAGTCCGTATGAAAAGTTTGTTCCAAAGAATAAGCATATTCAGTCCAAAGCTCATACCTATACAGTTGAGGGATATAACAGTTTATTCAGACATTTCTTAGCTAGAATGAGAAGAAAAAGTAAGTGCTATTCTAAATCACAAGAAATGTTGGAATATTCTGTGAAATTACTCATGATTAAGAAAAATGGACTATTATCTATGTTAGATTAACAAAGCCGTAAATCGAAACTCTCAGATGGAATGGTTAAAAAATACTTTAGAAAAATTTGATGCCGTTTTTAGGCTGAGAATCAGAAACCTTTAATTTTTAAAATAAAACTATGTCAAAATCAACGGGAAGTAATACGGATCGTGAAACTAGAAAAAAATCAACCACAGTAGATTATGATGATTCTACTGATGATGAAAAAGTAACTACTGGTGTTAGAGATTATGACTTAGTTGCGGCGGTAGAGCAATTTACAAAAAAACAAGAAGTCAAAAATCATAAATATGGCAACCCAGAAAGTTTACAAATTCCCTTTGCTCTACATGCCTTTGGTAGAGGAGTTTATTTTTCTGAACCAGTAGGAGCAATATATGAAGCATCCGGTGGATTGAAAGAAACTCACCTAGCAAGCGCAAAAAAAGTAATAGGACGAGGAGAGCCGAGAAAAACACTTCCAGAATCAACTAGAAGATTTCCAATAGGAAGTGAGAGTTTTGAAGATGAGATAGATTTTATTTCAAACAAAAGATTAGCTGATAGATCGTTTAAAAGACATGGTAAAAATAAAAACGAAGAAGCAAGTGCCAATACTATTTCTCAAAAAGTAGATTGGGTATTTTCTAATGGAGTTGCTAAACAAGAGATGGGATTAACGCCAAATAATAAAGTTTATTATAGCGGAAAATATCCTGGAAATAGGAATGATTGGGTTGATTATGAAAATCAATCAAGGCCTCCTTATTTACCAAAATCTGGAGAGGAATCGGTAGTTGGTATTGCAAATTATTTAAAAAATGAAGGGCTTACAGATCAACAAATAGCAACTCATGTAAGACAAGCTTTTAAGGGTGATCAAATTGGACTAAGCGAAGAAGGGAAAAAAAGATTAGTTTTTTTAACATCTCTTTTATTTGGCCCAGAAACATCAAGAAATCCAGCTGGATATGTTACTCATCAGATGTTTTTAGACTTAATAGAAGGTAATCACTCTGGATTTGAAACTTGGGAAGGAGCCCTAAGAGAAAATAAATTACCAATGATGATAGGTGGAGCAATAGCTGCATCACGAAAAATAAATGACCTAATGAATGATGATGGTTTAATGCCAGTTGTTTATCATTACGATTATAATATTGGCCATCGTAGTAACTACAAAGGATACAACTCTTCGCAATCTCCAGCAGAAAAATCTGAAAGAGATGCTAAAACTATTTTGCGAAATGAGGACAGTATTGCCAGAGATTGGTTAAGGTTAAATAGCAGGCCGGAAACATTTGAATCTTTAGCAAAATTCTTACCAGAAAAAATTGCTGAGTGGTATAGAGGGGTAGATTTATCGCACTTTTCTTCTTCAATTGCCACTACTCAGTCTGAGGCAAAAGATACAGTTTCTACAAATCTTGATGCAAAATTAAAAGATGCAGAGGTAAAGCAAGATCAAGAAACTGGCCTTGAAGAATCTTTGGGTTCGTTATTAATTGATGATGCAAAAACTTCTTTAGTGCCTAATACATCTCTAAAAGTTAAAAAAGATTCTGTTTCAAAAGTTCTAAAAAGTACCACTCAAGGAAAAGGAATCGGAGATGAGGGTTAATCTTTATTTGTCTGTATTTATCATAACAATTCTGAATTCACCACGAG
>JADHOZ010000064.1 GCA_016778745.1 Rickettsiales bacterium | reverse complement strand
CAGTAATAACCCAAAAATCAATAATTTCTCCAAAAACAAAATAAGCCAACACGGCCGTAAATAACAAACGCATAAAATCAAATGGCTGCACATAAGATAAATCCACCAATTTATACGCGTTAGAAATAGAAAAATGCAACAAATTCGACGTCAAACCTAACGCCAACAACAATAACACATCTCTGAGACTCAAAGGCTCTAAATAAAATAATCCTAAAGGAATTGACGCAACCAACATTATGATTGTCATGTAAACAACAATCGTTTGCGTCTTTTCAGTTCTCGTCATCACCTTGATTGTCACGTTAGAAATCGTCCACAAAATAAGTGATGCAAAAGAAAAGAAATAGGCATTATTAAATTCCTTAAATCCGGGTCTCAAAATCACTAAAACTCCAATAAAACCTAAAATACAAGCCAAAAATATCTCTCTCCTCACCACTTCTTTCAAATAAAACACCGCTACCACACTACTCAAAATCGGCACCACAAAACTAATCGAAACCGCTTCCGATAAAGGAATAATAGTAACAATGTAAAACCACAAATACATCGATACCAACCCATTAAAACCTCGAAATAAATGTAATCGAGGCCTATTAGTCTTAAAAATATTGTGTCGGTGATAAAAAATGTTTGGCACCAACAATAAAAGCGCCAAAAAATTCCTAACCATCACAATAAAAAAAACATGAAAATCTTGGGCTAGGTAGCGAACCAAAATTACCAACAGCGCACCAAAAAATGCTGATAGAATCGCGCAAATTATACCTTTAGCATTGTTGGAAAGATGTGACCAAGCCAATATTTTGTTTTAATTATAAATTTTCTTTAGTCATTACGCGCGGTACTAGACCCAGCATAACCTCGAAACTTTTCTGAATAATGCGCCACTTAGCCCTTTACCCCTAAAACCCCGCTTTGTACTAAAATCGATTTTTAAACGATTTTTAAGCGCGGAAGACCTTCCCAAAAATGTAATCAATATTTTTCGTGTGATAAGACAGATCAAACAGCGCCTCCAACTTATCCGCACCTAATTTTTCAACTACCAATGGATCTTGCTTTAATAGCTCCAAAAAACTATCGGACTCACCAGCCCAGACTTTCATGGCATTAGTTTGAACAATCTTGTAAGCATCTTCACGACTAATTTTTGCTACCTCAATTAAGTTCAGCAATACTCTTTGAGAAAAAACCAAACCGCCAAGTTTGTTAAGATTCTTAGTCATATTTTCTTCATAAACTACCAAATTTTCTACCAAACCAATAAGCCTATTTAAAGCAAAATCCAACGTTACAGTTGTGTCCGGACCAATAGCGCGCTCAACTGACGAATGAGAAATATCTCTTTCATGCCAAGAGGCAACATTTTCAAGTGCCGGAACTACGGCAGATCTAACAATCCTCGCAAGCCCCGTTAGGTTTTCACTTAACACCGGATTCCTCTTATGCGGCATCGCGGAAGATCCCTTCTGACCTTTCGAGAAAAATTCCTCCACCTCCAGAACTTCTGTTCTTTGTAAATGCCTAATCTCAACAGCAATATTTTCAACCGACGCAGCAATAACGCCCAGAGTTGCAAAAAATTCAGCATGACGATCCCTAGGAATAATCTGACTAGAAACTGCTTCAGAATGTAAGCCTAATTTCTTGGCCACATATTCTTGCACCTGCGGATCAATATTAGCAAAGGTCCCAACCGCACCAGAAATTGCACACACCGCAATTTCTTCTCTTGCTGATTTTAATCTACATAAGTTGCGATCAAATTCAGCATAAAACCTTGCCAACTTTAGCCCAAATGTTACCGGCTCAGCGTGAATACCGTGTGATCTACCAACGCAGATTGTATTTTTATGCTCAAAAGCACGCTTTTTAATGACCGCTAAAAGCCTTTCCAAATCATCAATCAAAATATCAGCCGCCTGAGTAAGTTGCTTAGAAAAACAACTATCCAAAACGTCAGAACTTGTCATTCCGTAGTGAATGAATCTAGAATTCTCACCAACTAATTCCGCTAAATGCGTCAAAAAAGCAATGACATCATGTTTAGTGGTTGCTTCAATTTCGTCAACTCTATCAACATTAAACTTGCCACCCGCTTTTTCAAAATTTTCTCTAATTCTCTTCGCCGTTCCCTTGGGTGCAATATTTAATTTTTCAAACGCTTCCAGCGCATATATTTCAATATCAAACCAAATATTATATTTATTTTCCTGCGACCAAATATCGGCCATTTCTTTTCTTGAATATCTTGGAATCATTTTTTTACTTTTTTTAATTAATTATTTTTAGTCTCACAATTTTGAGGAATTTTTGAGCGAAATTTACAAAATAAACTTAGATAGATCAGTTTTAGAATCTAAAACATCTCCAAGATGACCATTAACATATTTTGCATCAATGGTAATTTCTTCCCCATCTTTCATATCACTGGCTCCAAAACTCACTTCTTCAAGTATCTTCTCAAGCATTGTATGCAGCCTTCTGGCGCCAATATTTTCAATTTCACCATTCACTTTAAAGGCAATTTTAGCAATTTCCTCAATAGATTCGTCAACAAAATCTAATTTCACCTTCTCAACTCCAATCAACGCAACATATTGTTTAATTAAACTTGCTTCTGGTTCAGTTAGGATTCTCACTAAATCTTCTTCTGTTAATGCTTTTAATTGCACTCTAATCGGAAATCTTCCCTGAAGTTCCGGCAATAAATCTGAAGGCTTAGAAACATGAAACGCACCTGATGCAATAAATAAAATATGATCAGTTTTAACCACGCCATATTTTGTAGAAACAGAAGTTCCTTCAACCAACGGCAACAAATCTCGTTGCACACCATCTCGAGAAACTTCACCAGCGCCTTTATTAGCACCTTTCGTGCAAATCTTATCCACCTCATCAATAAATACTATCCCATCATTTTCAACGGCATTGATCGCTTTTTTAATTGCCACATCTTCATCAATCATCTTATTAGATTCTTCTTCCGTAAGAATTTTAAACGCTTCTTCAATTTTTAATTTAACTTTTTTAGTTTTTTCAGAACCAATAGCCCTACCCAAAACATCACTTAAATTAATCATTCCAACCTGGCCACCAGGAATATCAAAACTAGTTGAACTTGCACTTGGAGCGTCTAAAATCTCAATCTCAACTTCCCTTTTATCTAACTCACCCTTTTCAAACATATTAGCAAATTTTTTTCTAGTTTCAGCCGAAGATTCATTCCCAACTAAAATGTCTAAAATCTTATTTTTGGCAGTTTCCTTAGCATTTTGCGCTACCTCTTCTTTCATTTCAGATTTAGTGGTTTTAATTGCAACGTCAACCAGATCTCTAACAATTGAATCGACATCTCTACCAACATAACCAACTTCCGTAAATTTAGTCGCCTCAACCTTAATAAAAGGCGCGTTAGCTAATTTTGCTAATCTTCTGGCAATCTCCGTCTTACCAACCCCAGTTGGCCCAATCATTAAAATGTTTTTTGGCACAATCTCTTCACGCAAAGCAGGATCTACTAACTTTCTTCTGTACCTATTTCTAAGGGCAATAGCCACAGATTTTTTCGCGTCTTTTTGACCAATAATATGCCTATCAAGCTCCTCAACAATTTTTTTTGGGGTCAAACCTGAAATGAAGCTATCTAAATTGTTAATAGATGAAGCAATCGAAGATTTATTTTCTGTCATTTTTTATTTTTTGAATAATTTTACTATCACCGTTATATGTAGCAGCATTTATGAAAAATACTAGTGCCAAAATCAAAAAAGATGAAAAAAATATGATTAAAAAGATTTTCATAGACTCTCTAAAACACTCACTATTGAGGTTTTCAAATCCCTCATTCCATAATTTTTCAAACTACTAACCTGTAAAATTTCTGGGTAACAAGCCGGCCACATTTTTGCCCTCTCTAAGATATTAGACACAACCTTCTCTACTACTTCCTTTTTTAATTTATCAGTCTTAGTCAAAACAATTTGAAAGGAAACGCCCGTAGCATTAAGCATATTAATCATATCTTCATCGGCCTTTTTCACACCCTTAATTGGATCAATCAACAAATACAGACGCTGCAAATTTGGCCTTTTCATCAAATATTCCAAAGACGTTTTTTGCCAATGCTCAATATGTCTATCTTTAGCCTTAGCAAATCCATAGCCCGGCATATCAACGACTGTAAATCCAGTTTTAAACCCTTCTAAAATTTTAAAAAAATTAAGCTGCCTAGTTCGGCCTGGCGTCGAAGAAACAATCGCAATTTTTTTATTAAAAAGCCCATTAACCAAACTAGACTTCCCCACATTTGAAGCTCCAATAAAAGCAATTTCTGGCAAATTAGAATCCTTTACCTGCGAATAGTTATGAGCCCCGTAACAAAACTCAACATTTGAATTAAAAATCTTATCCAGATCAATTTTCTTCATGCTTTACCAAATTAATTATTACATCTAAATCTTCTTGAGTATCAACAGAAAGCGGGTGCGCATCGACAATTTTTACATTAATTTTCATATCATTTTCAAGCGCTCTAAGCTGCTCCAAACTCTCTCTTTTTTCCAAATTTGACGGCCTCAATGACACAAATTTCTCTAAAGCTTTTGCCTTGTAAGCATAAATTCCAATATGGTGAAAATAATCCTCACTTTTTTCAGAATAAGGAATTGCCGCTCTAGAAAAATAAAGCGCTCTACCCAAATCATCTTGCTTAAAAGCAATAGCAATTTTGACTACATTTGGGTTATTGATTTCATTTTCATTAGTAATTTTCGACGCCACAGTCGCAAAATCACAGCCCTCATCAAACGCAGCCTCAGCGGCACTAACAATAACTTTCGGATCAATCGTTGGTAAATCACCTTGCAAATTTAACACAATATCAAACTCTTTTTCTGACGCAATTTTCTCATAAGCCGCAAAAATTCGATCTGTTCCAGAGGGTAAATCAGGATCAGTTAGTACATATTTTCCACCAAATTTTTCAACCTCCTTAGCAATTTCTAAACCATCACACGCAATCACTACCTCACCCAAATCAGCCTTACAAGCCTGCTCATAAACCCTTTGAATCATTGACTTGCCAACAATATCAGCCAGAGGTTTATTAGGTAATCTGGTTGATGCCAAACGCACAGGGATTATGGTTAAAACATTTTTTTTCATTTGATATAAACATTTTTTATTGATTTCTAAAGAAAAGACAGCTTATAATTGATGTCTCCTAATTCAAGGATTAGTTTTTCCCTTCTCATGGGAGCGCATAGCTCAGTCGGTAGAGCACCTCACTTTTAATGAGGTTGTCGTAGGTTCGATTCCTACTGCGCTCACCAAATTTTCCCTTATTTCTGGCTGCAAATCACGTTTTGATAAAACAAATAGGTGAGATATGTGTTTTTTCAAAACCCGATTTTCACTCAAAAATAAGAAAAATTACCACCTTTAAAGATTTTGCCCTATTCTGGCGGGAAACCACCCCGTCCCCAGGTTCGGGCCATCAACAACTACAACCTCTCCCATTCTTTTAAAAATTCCCCAAAGTGAGCTCTTTCTTTCGAAAGACCTTCCAAAAACTTCTTCATCTCATCAATTGATTTTTTAAACGCATCACTTTTTAGCGTACCAGTGTGATGCTGATAAAAAAGATACAATAAATAAGTATTCAACACATCGGTTTCACAATAATCCCTTATCTCTTTTAACTGATTATTATCATACATCTCACTTACCTTCGAACCATCAACACCAATCTTGCCCGGCAAATTAAACACAGAACATAACTCATTCATTTTCACACGAGCCGACGCGCCAAAATCAGAAAACGCTTCCGCCAAATCACAATGCCAATCAAGGCTGTAACGCTGATTATAATTATTCCATTTATCACCATTTTTATAAAGCCAACCACATTCAACGCCGTGCTTCATAGCACGATATTTCAAAACCGGAAGATCAAAACTCCTACCGTTAAAACTTACCAACCGCGATAATTTTTTCTTCAAATGACCAAAAAACCCTCTAACTAAGTCAGCTTCATCAGCCATTAAATCCCCACCCGATCTCACATCAACAATTCGATAAAACTCGCCGCCGTCAAAATCTCTAACAATTTCACATTCAACAAAACTAATCGCCACAATTTTATGAAAAGGCTGTCTTAAAAAATCACTTCTACCATCAGTAATATCCAAATGATATTTCGACATCGCCTCCCGAATCTCTTCCTTAGATGAATCTTTCATATCAAGCAAATTAGCCCCAGAATCAACATCTGGAATAGTCTCAATATCGAATATAAATAAATTTTGATGTTGCATAAAATGTGTCGTTAATTAAAAAACTAAATCCAGTTATAAACTTACATGCAACTTAAATGCAAGCAATCACTCTAGCAAAAACAGGCGGACCAGGAAATCTAAAGATAAAAAATGTCGAAGATCCAAAAATCACAAAAAACGATGTCATCGTAAAAAATAACTGTGTTGGCGTAAATTTCTTCGACACAGCCTTTCGCTCCGGCACATACAAATTACCAGAACTACCTGCAATATTAGGTCTAGAAGCTGCTGGCACCGTAGAAAAAATCGGTTCAGCGGTACTAGATTACAAACCAGGAGACCGTGTAGCTTATGCCACCGGAGGTCTTGGCGCTTACGCAACCAAAAAAGCCGTCAACCAAAACCACCTGATCCCAATCCCACCTTCAGTAACCGACGAACAAGCAGCTGCCTGTCTCCACAAAGGCCTAATGGCTCATGCTTTATTACATAGAGTATATATCGCAACTCGCGCCAAAAGAATCCTAGTCACCTCAGCCGCCGGGGGAGTAGGTCATATTTTATGCCAACTAGCCAGACACCTCAACCTAGAAATAATAGGAACCGTAAGATCAGAAGAAAAGGCTGCATTCGTAAAATCTTTGGGCTGTAACCACGTAATAAACTACAAAACCCAAGACATAGTAGCCGAGGTAGCCAACATTACTGACCATAAGGGTGTTGGGATAGTTTACGACTCAGTTGGAAAAGAAACATTAGAAAAAACAATCTCATGCCTATGGCCAATGGGCCTGTGCGTCAGCTACGGCGAATCTTCCGGCGCTTACAAAAACTTCGACCTAAATCACCTAGTAACAAACTCCCTCTACATAACACGCCCAACAATGGCGCTCTACAAATCCAACCGAATAGAATTAAACCTCTCCGCGTCCGAAGTATTCGCCGCCATCACCAAAGGAATATTAAAACCAAAAATCACAACATATGATTTTACCGATGTAGCAAAAGCACATAAAGATCTAGAAAGCGGTGAAACGATAGGGTCTTTAGTATTAAAGGTGAATTAA
>JADHOZ010000063.1 GCA_016778745.1 Rickettsiales bacterium | reverse complement strand
AATATCACAAAAATTCCACAACCCTTTAAATTTTCTGTAACTATGACCAGCTGGAACTAATTCTTCTAATGATACTATTTCTACTTGGGAAGACATATCTCAATCTAACTAATTTTATTACAAATAACTAAATAAAAAAACAGCAGTAAAGCTAGATAAATACTAGCCTTACTGCCGTTTTAGGCAAGTAGAAATATTAGAAAATTATAGGATTGTTTGGATTTGATTTGAGACAGTCCCTTTACATTCCGGCACGAAATTTTTACCTTAAATCTGGTTTTAAAAAGGTAGCACAAATAGCTGATTTTTATAAAAATGGCGATGATAAAGTGATATTTTGTAAAGATATTATAGCGCACTCAAATTATTGAAATTGGCAATGATCTCAAATTCTCTAGGTTGAAATAACTGATAATGCCACCATTCTTTGCTGTAAAAATCAAAACCAGCTTTTGTCATGATTTCTAGTAGGTTTTTTCTATTTTCTTGCGCTAATTTTGAGATGTCATCGCAATCATGAAAAGCAAGAGAAGAAAATTCGTCAAAATCACTTCCCATATCGACTTCATCGCCATTTTTCTCAACTAAAGTTAGATCGATGGCAACACCGCGGCAATGTGGAATTGCACCCGTTTTTGGGTTTGATATAAATCCTTCTTCATTTGGGTTTGCTGGAAAAGCCTCAAACATAAATTTCTGCACCGAAATTGGGCGATAGCCATCAAAAATTTTTATTTTATAACCTTGTTTTTTTGCCAACTGCACAGCTATTTCTAACTTTTTGGCGGCATCTTTATGTAGATAACATGTTGGTGTTTTGTATAAGACTCTATTGCAGACGTTATTTGAAGTTGCATATCTTAAATCGAAAAGAACGTCAAATTCTTCAGTAATTTCTATCAATTGAGACATAATTAAAAAGGCTTCAAAATAACGATAGCGACAATTGCAATCATTAAAACGGTCGGAACCTCATTGGCAATTCGATAAAATTTTCCACTTTTATCATTCGTTCCATTCTCAAACTTTTTTCGACATTTTGCTAAAAAACCATGAAATCCAGCCAATAGTAAAACCAACGTTAACTTCACATGAATCCACGTTAAATCAAAGCCAATTTGATAGGCTAAATAAAGTCCGGAACAAAAAGTCAAAATCATTGCCGGGTTCATAATAAATCGCAGCAATTTTTTCTCCATAATTTGAAAAACTTTATCCGTCTCGGATCCGGTTTTTACATCGCAATGATAAACAAAAATTCTTGGTAAATAAAGTAGTCCTGCCATCCATGAAATTACAGATAAAATATGCAAGATTTTAATGATTTCATAATCCATTTTTGACACTTAAAAAATAAGTTGATATTTGATGGGTGCATAACTAGTATCAAGCGCACAAAATCTCAAGAAAAATTAATTTTATATTTTAATGAAACTTCTAGCTTGCAACGCCAATCCGAATTTATCAAAATTAATTGCTAAAAATCTAGGTCTCAAGCTAATTAATGCTGATGTTAAAAAATTTTCTGATAAAGAAGTTTTTGTTGAAATAAATGAAAATGTTCGTGGTGAAGATATATTTGTTATTCAGTCAACTTCCTTCCCAGCAAATGATAATCTAATGGAGTTACTAACTTCAATTGATGCACTAAGACGGGCATCAGCAAAAAGAATTACGGCCGTAATACCGTATTTTGGTTATGCTAGACAAGATCGAAAAACTGCTTCCAGAACCCCAATTACTGCCAAGCTCGTTGCAAATATTATTACTACAGCGGGAGCTGACAGAGTTTTAACAATTGACCTCCATGCTGGCCAAATTCAAGGTTTTTTCGATATACCCCTAGACAACTTATATGCGGCTCCAGTTTTTGTGAAAGACATTAAAGAAAATTTCAACCTAGAAGATTTAGTAATTGTATCGCCAGATGTTGGTGGCTTAGTTCGTGCCAGAGCAATAGCAAGTAAAACTGGATCAGAATTAGCAATAGTTGATAAAAGACGCCCTAAGGCCGGAGTGAGTGAAGTCATGAATATTATTGGTGAAGTTGAAGGAAAGAATTGTGTCATAATTGATGATATGATCGATTCTGGCGGAACTTTATGCAATGCCGCTGCTGCTATAATGGATAAAGGGGCTAAGTCAGTATCTGCATATATAACACACGGAATTTTATCTGGTTTAGCTCACGATAAAATAACAAATTCCAAGCTAAAAAAATTAGTGATAACAAACTCAATCGAACCAACAAGCCAGACTCTAGAAGCGAAAAATATCAAGATAATTGATATTTCTGACCTTCTAGCTAAAGCCATTTACAATATTTCGCAAGAGACATCAGTATCAACACTATTTGACTAAAAATATAAAATGCAAAAAATTATCCAACAACTTATTGAGTTAACAAAAGAAAATGCAGCACCATTTGTGGTCACCATTGTTGTGATTGTTGCTTCAATTTTAACGACCAAGGCTCTGTATCACAAAAAAGAAGTTAAAAAAAGAGGCTACAAGATCGAAATTTCAAAAGATGGTAAAAGAGTAAAAAAACAAGAAAAAGTAGTGACACTATCGGAAGCGCTAAAAACTGCTGATTTTGATCGCGGTAAAAAAATATTCAGAAAATGCGCTTCATGCCACAATATAGAAAAAGGTTTGGGCGCTAAAGTAGGGCCAAATCTTTGGGGTATCGTCAATAGAAAAAAAGGTTCCTTTGCAGGATTTTCTTATTCCAAAGCTCTATTAGAAAAAGGTGGTATATGGGATGTGGAGTCGATTAACCAATTTATCCAAAAACCAAGAGGCTACATACCGGGCACAAAAATGGCCTTTGGTGGTTTGCGAAAACCACAAGATCGTGCTGATGTTATCTTATATCTAAAAACGCAACGCTAAAACAATGTTTGGAATTTTGATAGCGACAATATTTGGAGCGGTATTTGGTTCATATGCTACTTTGTTTGCTTATCGACTTCCTCTGAAAGAATCATGTTTTGGCCGATATTTTGGTCCAAAATCGCGCTGCCCAAAATGCGATAAGATTATCACAACACGAGAACTAATTCCACTAATAAATTGGTTAGTTACGTTAGGAAAATGTAGTAACTGCCAAACAAAAATTCCAAAAACTCATCTATTTATCGAACTATCAACGACCACATTATTTATCATCAGCTATTTACAATTTGGTTTTAGCGAGCAATTTATTTTATTTTCTCTGATAGCAACTGCATTAATAGTGCTAATCGTTACCGACTACACCCATAAAACGTTTCCGGATAGTTTACTTAACTTCATATTAATGATTGGTTTGGCAAATAGAATTTTAGAAGATCAAAACGTCATCAACTCAATATACTCTGCCACTTTTGGAGTGTTGTGTGCCATTGCTTTTTACAAGTTATTTTTTATCAAAATTAACAATATTTTTAAATCTCAAGAACAAGTTTTTGACTACGCTAAATTAATTTTAATCATCTCAATCATTCTTCAGCCTCAGTTATTTGTAATATATTTTGCTGCTATTTTAATTATTTTTTCTTTCTTCTCCTTAACGAACATTGCCACAAAATCAAAAAAAGGAAATACTGGATATGTATTAATCATTCCTTTAATATTTTTGATGTTTTATCCGCCTTATATTTTAATTTAATTGCAAGAACTAATGACTAACGACTATAAAGTAAAAGACATATCGCTATCTGAATGGGGAAGAAAAGAAATAACTCTAGCAGAAAATGAAATGCCAGGACTAATGTCTCTCAGAAAGGAGTATGGCAATTCTAAGCCACTAAAAGGTGCAAGAATAGTTGGTTGCTTACATATGACGATCGAAACCGCAGTTTTAATTGAAACCCTAACGCACTTAGGTGCCGAAGTAAGATGGAGTTCTTGCAATATTTACTCAACAGTAGATCAAGCGGCAGCAGCAATTGCCACGACAGGAGTACCTGTGTTTGCTTGGAAGGGGGAAACGCAGGAGGAATATGAATGGTGCATTAAGCAAACTATCGAAGGGCCAAATGGCTGGAAGCCAAATATGATTTTAGATGACGGCGGAGACCTCACAAAAATGATACACGAAGAATATCCGCAAATTCTAAAAGATATTAAAGGGCTATCTGAAGAAACAACGACTGGAGTAGCCAGACTTTACCAAATGCAAAAAGAAGGCAAACTAAAAGTACCAGCGATCAACGTTAATGATTCAGTAACCAAATCAAAATTTGACAATCTTTATGGCTGTAAAGAAAGTGTTATTGATGGCGTGAAAAGAGCAACCGATGTTATGATAGCAGGAAAAACCGCAGTGATTTGTGGCTATGGAAATGTCGGTAAAGGATGTGCCGAAGCTTTTAAATCTCAAGGAGCGAAGGTAATTGTCACGGAAATCGATCCTATATGCGCGCTACAAGCATCAATGGCTGGTTTTGAAGTTCAAACTCTTGAAGACGTGGTAGCAAAAGGTGACATATTCATCACTACGACAGGCAATGTAGATGTCATAACAATTGATCATATGCGTCAAATGAAAGACTGTGCAATTGTAGGAAATATTGGTCATTTTGATAATGAAATCCAAGTAGAATCTCTCAGAAACTTAAAATGGACTAATATTAAACCTCAAGTTGATCAAATAGAATTTCCTGATAAAAAAAGAATAATATTATTAGCGGAAGGCAGATTGCTAAATTTAGGTTGCGCAACAGGACATAGCGCCTTCGTAATGTCTGCCAGTTTTACAAATCAAGTAATGGCACAAATAGAATTATTCAATAATGCCAATAATTACGAAAACAAAGTATATTTATTGCCAAAACTATTAGATGAAAAAGTTGCAATGCTTCATCTAGCAAAACTTGGAGTAAATCTAACAAAACTTAGCCACAAACAATCTGAATATATCGCCGTAGATATTGATGGGCCATTCAAAAGCGATAATTATAAATATTAACCGCTACATTATCATGGTGAGCCAAAGGCACAGCAATATAAGAAAGAACAACATTACAAACAATGGAAAAATTTTTAATAACAACAGAAGGATATCAATCTTTAAAAAAAGAAATTGACAATCTAAAAAACATAGAAAGGCCAAAAGTAATTAAACAAATAGCCGAAGCAAGAGAGCTAGGAGACCTTAAAGAAAATGCCGAATACCATTCGGCAAAAGACAAGCAAGGCCTAATAGAAGCGCAAATTTCTGACCTAGAATCAAAATTTTTATCCGCAGAGGTTATTGATATAAAAAACTTATCTGGAAACCAGATTCAATTTGGGGCAACCGTGGAGCTAGAAAATTTAGCCAATGAACGCGTTGTAAAATACAAAATTGTCAGCGAATTTGAAGCCAATATTGACAGAGGTCTAATATCAAATACATCCCCCGTAGCAAAGGCTCTGCTCGGAAAAGAGGAGGGTGATGAAGTGGAGATTAGAACACCAGGGGGGCTATCAAGTTATGAAATTCTAACCGTTAGTTTCGACTAATTATAGCGTTTTTTGCAGATCTAATAACGACTCTTTCTATTTTTTTTTAAAATTTGCAAAAAAAACTTTGACATCAAAAACATCCTCACTTAAGAATCGCTTTTATAAATCTTTAGATTTTAACAGATTTGTTTATAAATAAAATTTTTTAAATATGAAAAAAACTTTTTCTTCGAAAAAATCGGCATTTTCTTTAATTGAATTATCAATAGTGTTGATTGTCATTGGTTTATTGATTGCCGGTATAACTGGTGGAGCAAGTTTAATTAAAAGTTCAGAGCTACGTTCCGTCATGAGTGAAGCTAGAGG
The DNA here is from genome assembly GCA_016778745.1 of Rickettsiales bacterium. GTDB lineage: Bacteria > Pseudomonadota > Alphaproteobacteria > Rickettsiales > UBA1997 > JADHOZ01. The sequence goes on along the minus strand of JADHOZ010000063.1, from coordinate 1,620 downwards.
TTATGCAGTAGCAGTTAACGCTTTCTACAGCCAATATGATGCTCTTCCTGGTGATTACAACCAAGCAGTTGGTTCAGAATCTACTTACTACGGAAACAACAATGGTAACATAGAATTTGCAAAAGATATTGATGCATACACAGCGGGATCAGAAGGTACGATTGCATGGTACGCCCTAAAACAAATTGGTGCAATTGATGATAGCCTTGTTTACGAAGAAGCTAATGCCTCTCAAATCCCTGGAACAAATATCCCATCATCAAAAATTAAATCAGCTGGTTGGATTTTTGACTATTTCGGTGGACAAAATGTTGTTGTATTGACGGCGGCTACTACGGCTGCTGATACCGATGGCGATACTGCAGATGATGTTGCTACAGCAGCTCTAATCCCTTCAGATGCACTAGCAGTTGATTCAAAAATTGACGACGGAATATCAAATACTGGTAAAATAAGAGCGCAAATTATCAATGCTGCTTCTGATGGCACCTGTGTAGATACTGATGACGACAGCTATGTGATTGGTGGATCTACTAAAACATGTGCTATCTCTTACCAAATTGACGTAAATTCATAGGTTAAGAAAAACCACAAACGAAAAATCTTTTTAATTGGCCTCACTGCCTAGAGCAGTGAGGCCTTTTGATTAAATATAGTTGTCCCTCAAAAAACTGGCTGCCGATATTTTCTAAAAGCGACTATATCGCTACTAATTAATCGCTAACACCATTCGATATGATTAATCTTGTTTTGATTTCGGTTTTTCTAAGCACCATTGCTATATTGGGTCTTTTTCTATTCTCTTATCTTGCGGGTAATCGTTATAAAACGTTTCTTGCGCATAATCTCGGTATGGCAATCTTTTATGTATTTTATGGATTAAGTATAGTAGCCAAAGATTATCACAGCGCTCTTTTATATACAAAAATAAGCGTTGCTTTATCTTATTTTATATCTCTTCTATCTCAGTTTTTTGCAGCAGAATTTTCTGGTATAAAACATAAAAAATATCTTATAATTAATAGCGCTATAACCATTATATTAATGATTATAACAGCCTGGACTCCATGGTTTATACCATCAGTAAAACCATTTATGGATTTTAAATATAGTATTCACGCTACAGATATTTGGAGATATATTTATTTTCCATATTTTTTAGTGAATATTCTTTATTCACATTACTTAATATTTAAAGTAAGAAAAATTGATCCTAAAGCAAAGTATATATTTGCTGCCTTATTTTGTGGTTATTGTGGCGGGTGCACTATTATATTTCAATATTATAGAATTGAAATTTATCCTCTTGGGAATTTTGCAGTAGTTCTTTATGCTTCATTCATGGCTTATGGAATCACAAAATATCGTTTTTTCAATTCGTCCCTAATAATATCGCGATCAATAACAAGGATACTGACTTTAATATCCTTAAGTGCGTGCTATGTATCGTTATACGCATTTTATTATTTTCTATTTCCTATTAAGAACAGTATCACAGACGCCATTCTCAATATCTCATTTCTAATATTTGCTTGTGAAACCTACCAATTTTTCATGAGTAAATTCCAAAAAATTCAAAAACATCTAATGAACGTAGAATTCAAAACCCTAAACAATGTC
>JADHOZ010000062.1 GCA_016778745.1 Rickettsiales bacterium | reverse complement strand
AATAGAATCCTTCAAAACCAAAGAAAAACCAAAAACCGTAATCAGCGAAATTCTCGCAAATGAAGATAATACACACCTACATCTAGTAAAAGAACAATTTGCGAAAGATTTCCAAGATGACAAAGACGAAATCACAGCAGAAGATCTAGAACAAAAAACAATAACAATAAAACACGATCCAAAAAAACATTTCTTCAACATAAAAGATGGAACAATAGATCCGGCTTCTTTTAATAAACAAAAATACAAAATATACACATCTGTCTTTTATTTTTTGGGAGACATTGAAGAAAGTAAGTTAAAAACAATGCAAACAATATTTCCCAATACCTTATCAGAAAACAAAATCAAAACAGAACTACAGTCAATCCCATATTATAACCATCAATCAGAATTAGAAAGTGAAGAGCCAGCTAACATCAAAGAGCATCCAGAATTAACCCTCAAAGATGTCAAATCATTCCTAGAATTCCGTAAACTTCAACACAAGCACCCAACCGATCAAGAGTTTAAAGACTACATAGAAGAGGTAATAGCATCTAAAGAGGCATTAAAAGATATTCCTCTAAACATAGCCACAAACGCAACAGCCATAATTTTACATCAAGAAAAACAACCGCACCAAAATTCCGGAGGCTCTCTTGGCGGTAGATAACATTCAAAGTCAAACAATCTTTGATAGAAGGTCTCTAAACCCAATCAAAAAATGGTGGCTAGACATCGACAAAATAAACTTCCTCTTAATTTTTGCTATCATGATATTTGGCCTAATCATGACCGCAACCTCAAGCCCAGCAATAGCAACAAAAATAGGTGTTGGCAAGTTTTTCTTTTTAAAAAAACAACTCATTTTTTCTCTAATGGGCCTAAGTTTACTAATCATAATCTCATTTTTTGACAATGAGAAAATTAGAATAATCTCATTTTTTGGCATAGCCTCAATATTTATTTTACTGATATTGGTTCTAATTTTTGGCTCGCAAGTAAAGGGTGCTAAAAGATGGATCTCAATTTTAGGTTTTTCCTTGCAACCTTCCGAATTTGCCAAAGCTTTTTTCATCACATTTAATGCCTTCTTACTACACAGATTAAATAATCAAAAATGGCAAATAAAATATGGCTCATCCGCAATATTGTTCTGTCTAATTGCCTTATTACTCCTACTTCAACCAGATTTCGGCATGACCTTAACGTTTGCCATAATCTGGGCCACTCAGCTATTCGTATTTGGTTTACCAATGGCTTTCATATTAATAATGGGCTTTTTAAGTATATTTGCAGGAATCGCTGCCTACGTAGCATTCCCTCACGTGGAAGACAGAATAAATCGTTTTTTTGATTCCAGCCAAGCCAATTACCAAGTAGAAAGATCAATTGACGCCATCATAAACGGTTCATTCTTTGGAACTGGTCCCGGAAACGGCGTAGTAAAACAATACATCCCTGACGCCCATACCGACTTCATATTTGCTGTAATGGCCGAAGAATTTGGCGTCATATCGTGCATCATATTATTATTTATATTTCTCTATTTAATAGCTAGAATCATCAAGCGCACCAAAGAAGAAGAAAATATGTTTATTTACTTGTGCCTTTGTGGATTGGTCGTACAATTTAGCCTGCAAATTTTCATTAATATTGGCGTAAGTCTGAAGTTATTACCAACAAAAGGAATGACCTTGCCATTTATTAGTTACGGCGGGTCATCGATGTTAGCAATGTCAATTTGCTTTGGCATCATTTTAGCCTTTACAAAAAGAAAATATCACAAAAAAATGAGTGATATTGATATTTAACTACCAATAATGAGTAATAAATATGAGCGTTGATACAATCCGAGACAAGCTATTAGGCACTATACAAGATCGTAGTGCGCGACTTACGTTTCCTGAAAAATCAAACTTAAAGGAAATAGCTAGGCAAGGAGCTGATCGAAACAATCATGATGCAGCAGCAATACAAATCCTTCAAAATATTTTTGCTAAAAATGATTTCTCAAAACAACAAAGGATCAAGGAATTACTAGATATTATTCTGTCTTACAAAGCGAATACATCGCAAACTATTACATTAACAAGTCAGCAAGCATATTTATTTGCGGAAATATTTGGTATCAGCCCAGCAAGAACTCAAGATCAAACAGATCTCTATGTAATATCGAAGTCCAATCTCGATGCTGTAAATAAAATATTTAGCCAAAATGTTTTAACCCAAAGAATAAACATACCAAATGGTATTGGTGGTATGGCTGTAACGGCACCCTCAGATAAACAATTACAAGATATACAAGCAAAACAATACACAGAACTACAAAAACAAAATCCAACACTTGTAGCAAGTCCATTTAATGATTTAGATTCTTTACTGGGTGACAAAACACAAACAGTAGCTCAAATCCAAGAGAAAATATCAGAAAAGATAAAAGATAATAATCATCAACAATACACATTATACCAATATCACAGACTATTAGAGTTAAATAAACATTTAGATACAGTATTAGATAAAAGTGCAACACTACAAGGTATTCTACCAGAATTAACCACCCAAGATTTCGAAATAAAAAAAGACTTAGAAGAACTGGGTCTAGATAGTTCAGACACCATCAAAATAGAAAACTATCCCGTACTAAATGCAGCACATCCCACATTCCACTTCTTTTCACATATCGACTCCCTATTAGAAGATATAGTAATATTCAAAGAAGATGAAACAGACAAAGACCCAGTAATAGACCAATCAAGCTATTTAAGGCTAGCCAAAGAAAAAATATTTCTAGCCATTTTAGCTAAAGAAGCTTACGAAAATACCTTGTTAACAAAAGATCAAATAAAAGAGTTAAGAAAAGAGATTATAGAAATAGACTATCAAGAACCTAACGCTTTAGATATTCTTGTTACTGAATATGGTATTTCTGAAGAAATAAAAAATAATATAAAAGCCAAGATAGATCAACAAAAGAAAATTCTTGAACAAGCCCGAGACGAAGCTGCTAAGAGCCCAAAACATTGGTGGCGAAGAGCCAAAATAGACCATGAATTAGTTAGGGCAACCAAAACCATCATCAATTCATATAATGGAGATTACTTAATCAATGCTTACAAATCTCTAGAAAAAGGAAGTATTGTTGATTACATCAACAATATGGAAATCGCCATTTCCCAATCTTTCTCAGATGAAAGTGAAATAAACCAAGCTCGAGCTCTATTTTTATATGGCTTTATCGACAAGTTATCGCCAGAGCAAAAGAATTCAATACTCACCTCAGATGCTGACAGTCAATTTAGAGCAGTAGTTAGACAAAACTATAATTGGTTTACTAGTCATGGTGAAATTTTTATAAATGCAGATAGAGAGAGGTTTATCGCACAAGTAAAAAAACGCCTAGAAGCAGATGCAACACAACTAGAAAAAGCAAGAAGAAAAAGCCCTCAACCACTAATTCTAAAGAGTACCAGCCAAAAAATAGACACAGATCAAATATGTGCCGATTTTGGTTTTTATCATGCAATGGACTACCTAACCAGAGAATTACATAAAAAATTATCTTCTAGCGAATATAGCCATCTTGGCAAAACAATAGACCAAACACATTACCACAGAATAGAAGACTTGCTAAAGCACTATAAAGAAAATTGCGAGGCTAATCCAAAGTATAAAGCAGACAATAACCTAAAAATCCTAATCGAAATCACCCGCTTTATTGAGTATACCAAACATACCGATCAAAAATACCTCGTAGAAGCATTAGAATTCCTAGACAAACCCTACAAAGGCGAAATTCCAAGCAAAATCCAAGCAACCCTAAAAAACCTTTTTGACATACCAAGCACTAACTACCAACTAGAATCAAAAGACATCGACGCAATAAAAGAAAGAATAGAAGGCTATGACCTCTCAGCATTATTTAAAATAACAGAACTACAAGCTTACGATGATTTTTACGAAATAGAATCAGATGTTTCTATAGAAACATTAGACTTAGAAAAGGCTAATCGTGTAGGTAGAAGACTAAAAATAAATCTACAAATTTCAGATCAAGATCATCAAAAAGATATTGCAATAAATCATCTTGTACAACTGGTTAAAATTGGCATGGCCTATAGCGGTAAAGACAGTATTATAAGTTTATTAAAAGAATTTACCAAAATTCAAGAAAATGCCGCTCACGATGGTTCTGACAATTCAAAAATATTAGACGACTGTAAAATTTATTATCAATCAGTCCTAGATGTTGTTAGTGAAACAAATAAAGCCAAATTACAGACACATTATGATGCATATATTACATTCCTAAAAGGTGCATTAACCAAAGATTCTTCAGGTGCAATACCAAATCAAGCTCAAAAGGATATTAGAGATCTAAGACAAATAGCAGCCGGTGCTATCTATGAAATAAATGAAGCAGAAATAGATGTTGCATTTCATGCATTATCAAAAATAATAAAGTATAATGGTTTAGATAAAGACAATTCAATTTTCCAAGAAGCCATCAAAGAAAAAAATAAGCTACATCACGAGATACTGGCTCTAAAAAATAATTTTAATAAATCTAGAAAAAACGCAACATCATTAAGCAACTTTGTAAGTTCCGCTGAAGAACTAAGCCAAAGAATAATTGCGATAAAAACCCGACTAGAAGATGATTTGTTGCCATTAGAAGAAGTTCTTGAGGACAAAAAAAGCTATAAAGAAAGATTAGAAATTGAATTACAAGGCGACGATTTACAACTAAAAGAAAGGCTAAATAAAGAAATCCAACTAGTTCTATTAGAACAAGAACCTTATGCATCTAAAGAACATATTTCTAAAGATGATAAAAGGCTTCTTGAAATGACGGCTAACTCAACTTTGCGCTATGATTTAGAATTTACATTCCATGAAGGTTTAGGTGAAGACGTAGATTTAGATGAAGAAATATTAAATCTAATAGCCAATGCAACCAAACCTTCGGATAATCCGGTAATAGACCAAAAAGAAGAGTTTGAAGATAATGTGTCAAACCTAATAATGTGCTATTGTGACAAGATATATAAAAAAGCAATGTTGTTGGGAGAAGCATTAGAAGAAGATAGCCTAGAAGCCATATATCAAAAATACGCCAATGAAAATAAATCCCACGAATTCTTTAAAGCGATAAAACGCATTGTTAATCAAGGAAACCCATTCAGAGTTGTTGAAGTCAGATTCGAGAGCGATCAAATACAAAATGCTCTAAATGAAAAAGTGAGCGGCGATATCGAGAAGATAGTCGCAGCTTATTACAAAAAAACGCAAGAACTTGTTGCTCAAGATAAAGCAGCGCAAAAAGTACTTCGATACCCAGATAGCGAAGAAGCAATATATGATGATTTTTTAAATAAACTCTATGAACAAGGAAAATTAGGTTCATTCATACAAGCGATTAGAGAGATAGAGTCAAAAAGAAGAGGAGATGGAACAATAGATCTTGGCGACACAGGAGAAGATAAAATCAATGATATCGAAAATATTATCAACCACATCTATAAAGAAAGTAAAAACCCTGAACAAAAAATACAACAAGCCAAAGAAATTATTATTTCACCTCTCAAACTGTTAGCTAGAAGAAATCTTAGAGATGGCCAATCTCCGCGAAATATTCACAATATCTTTAGCAATAAAAGATTTGGCAATCATGAGGGAGCAAAGGCTGGAATTGATAATCTTTTTAAAAGAGCAAATGAATATTACGTAGCAGTAGAGCCATCCTTAAATTCTGTAAGAGAGGAGACTAAAAAGTGGAACAGAGACGTAAAAGAAAGACTAGAATTTTTTACAAAATTTGCTACCACAGCTACAACCGATTATAAGGGAAAAACGATCAGCGTTGAAAAAGGCGATGTTATTAAGGGTATTTACAATCTATTCCAGTTGGCTTCTGGGATTGAAACATTTGGAATAGTCTGTAGCATATCTCCAAATCTGGAATATAAAGATGCTAATGATTTCGTTGAAAAAACCTTATTGTCATCTGATCCTAAAGAAGAAACAATCAATATCAGAATCGCCAAAAGAAACTTTGATAAGCTAACCGATTATGAGCAATTATCAATTTATAAGTCATATCTAATATCTCAATATTTAAGAGCTAAGGATTTAGCAAGCAATGAGATAAAAGAAAATGATACAAATCAAGCAGTAGAATATCTGATGATTGCTAAATTAATAGAAGAAGAATTTGGGATTTCTAAAACAGCGTCCGGAGCTTATACATTCACCCAAATCACAGAAGATGAGTCAGGTATCGTTAATAAAGAAAAAATACAACAAAAACTTCACAAGCTAATAGACCTTAGAAATATTCTTTTAGGTAAAGGGGGCAGTGATGATATTGAAATTCTAGATTTCGTAAATTCCGCAGACACACTGCCTGAGTGGTACGAAGGATTGTCTTTTAAAAACGATGGTGAAGAGATTAGGGAATTATATCATAAGACGTTAGAAGATCAAAACTATGTAAATATAAGAGCTATTACAGGTCAATTAGCCAAATCTAATAAATATCCAGAATTATCGCAATTAGTTACATATAGAGAACAATATGATAAAAAAATATCGCAAATATTAAAAGAGATTGGCGATAACCCTAGTGAATTTCAAGAAAATCAGCAAAGAATTGTAACCTATGTTCTCTATAGATCTATAACCGATAGTATCGATCAAGGGCTGATAGAAAACTTAGATAAATTACAAAGCGGCGCCCACACATTAAAAAATACTATCAGTGATCTTAGAGAGATGCAGAGTGATTTACGAAATGTTGAGGATTTACTTAAACAAAACTCCCAAATCTCTTTACGCGCAATAGTAAAAGGTGAAAAAATTCACGGTAAAAAACTATCTCCTACTATTACTAGGGCGGTTATAAACTCATATTTTAACCCATTAAAAAGAGAGAGCGATCAATATAGTGCCTATCCTAAAGAATTGCGTGATGTTTTATATAAAGGCCAAAATATTGCGCGACTAAGAAGTGCCAATAGAAGAATAGACAATATTAACGTTAACGAATTCTATGATCCTAAAAGACATGAATCCGGACCATCTTCAATATTAGATATAGCATCTTCTCTTGAAACGCAAATAATTATTCCAACAAGATATTTGGATGAAAAAGAAGATATATCCAAAGATCTAAATGCTTTGAAAGTCTTTATAAAGATGGCGATAGCTTTAAATATGGAAAATGAAGTTAAGATCATTAATGAAAATTTTCCACAAAGACAAGGTTTTATATCGGAATATAATAAGCAAAAAATATTAGAAGCCGTCGAGGCGGTCTTTGATAGATATAATGAATATTCAATATCTTCGCAAATTGATGCCAATAAATCTAAATTCTTCTATGATGTAGACTCTGACATGATAAAATCCTTACAGGAGGAATTTACTCGTGATGGTAATCATGACTTTATCTTAGATATTTTAACGGAATCTGAAAAAACTACTCCAAAGAAATTTGTGGTTACACAACAATCACTATCAATAGCTAGCAACGCAATTGATTTATCATATATTTCAAGAATAGACGCACTAAATCAGAAAGGTCTTGCGACAACAAAAGATTTATATTCTCCACAGCATACTGCCAAATTGCAATCACGAAAGGATGCATTGGAACAAGCAAAACGCGGTAAAAGTGAATATAGTAGAGATGATACTGATCTCGAAATGATGAGTCGTGAATTAAATGATGCTTATACAAAATCTGGTGGAGCATTGGGGGCTCTTCAACCTAACAGCTTAAGTCCAAATAGAAAGAATTATCGTGATATAAAAAGCCAATATAAGGAAAAAGTTAAACAAAGAATTGATGAAATTGATCAAAAAATTAAAAGAGGA
>JADHOZ010000061.1 GCA_016778745.1 Rickettsiales bacterium | reverse complement strand
TTGCATTTTTCTATTTCTAACGCGTATAAATTGGTGGATTTATCTTATGTGCAGCCATTTGATTTTATGCGTTTGTTATTTACGGCCGTGTTGGCTTATTTTGTTTTTGGAGAAATTATTGATTTTTGGGTTATTACTGGTTCAATGATTATTCTTTGTGGGGTTTTATTAATCTTGCCAAAGAGAAAAAGGGGAAAGGAACTCACTGCGGTAGTTCCTGAAAAATTGTAAATTTATGATTGAGTATTTTCAGCGCGCCATTGCTAATTTAAAACAAGAAGAAAGATACCGTGAATTTGTTGATATTTCGAGGATTTGCGGTGATTTTCCTTATGCCATTTACAATCAAAACGGTAGAAAAATTACTGTTTGGTGTTCGAATGATTATTTGGCTTTGGGGCAAAATAAGGTAGCAATTGAGGCTGCCGTTGAATCTTTAAGAAGAGATGGGCTTGGTGCTGGTGGGACTAGAAATATCTCTGGAAATCATCGAAATATTGTTAAACTCGAACAAACTTTGGCTCATCTACATCAAAAAGAAGCAGCTTTGACATTCACGTCTGGCTATGTTGCTAATGATTCGACGATTCAAACGTTAGGGCAAATTATTCCAAATTTGGTGGTATTTTCAGATGAAAAAAATCATGCATCCATCATTGCGGGTATTAGAAATTCTCGGTTAGAGAAGAATATTTTTAGGCACAATGATGAAGGTGACTTGGAAAGATTACTTAAAAAATATCCGCTAGAAACGCCAAAAATTATTATTTTTGAGTCGGTCTATTCAATGTCTGGCAGTTTTGGCAACATTACAGAATTTGTTGCTTTGGCGAAGAAATATAATTGCTTAACTTTTGTTGATGAGGTTCACGGTGTTGGTTTGTATGGGCAAAATGGCGCGGGTAGATGCGAAGAATTAGGTATGCTAGATGAGGTGGATATTATTCAAGGAACGCTAGCCAAAGCATTTGGTGTTTTTGGTGGCTACATTGTGGCTAAAGCTGACATTATTGATGCTATTCGCTGCGCTGCTTCGGGTTTTATTTTTACCACAACCATTCCCCCTATTGTAGCGGTATCGGCGTTAAAAAATATTGAAACATCCAAGAATAATCCCTCTCTCAGACAGAAAGTGCATGACAATGCCAAAAACATTAAGCAAAAATTAATAGAAGCTAAGTTTGATATTGAAAATAATGATTCACACATTGTTTCATTGAAGATTGGGGATGCTAAAACAGCTAAAGAAATGTCAAAAAAGCTTTTAAAGGAATTTGATATTTATGTGCAGCATATTAATTATCCCACTGTATCAAAAGGCGATGAACGCTTAAGAATAACGAGTAATCCACAACATAATGATAAAATGATTGACGAACTTATTTCAGCTTTGAGAGCGATCAAATCTGAACTCTGAACATAGTGTTCAAATTTCATTTTTTGGCAAAAAACTTTAATCTAGATAAGGTGATTAATTTGTTTTTACAGGCTAGCGCCTACTCGACCACTTCTTGATGATTGTCTTGAGTTTGATGTCGGTTGTGGTTTCGTTGTCGGGACTAGCTCTTTGAGGGCTTCTTGGATGTTTTCTCGGGATTTTAGTATTTCGATAAACTCTTCTTTTGGTAATGTGTTATATTTGTGAATTAAAATATTGATTTTTCCATTACCTTTATCGCGAAATTGCGCGTTAAAAATGTTGCGTGTTTCAAAAGATAGGGATGGGTTTTGTTCTAGTTGTAGATCTGTCAAAAGATCAATTGGAGATGATTCGTATGTTTTCCAAAGTGTTTTAAAAATATCGGATTGTTCACTGCGTTTTTCGGCTTTTTTTGCGATGGTTTGCGCAATTATTTTGAAGTTTATTAACGCATTAATTTCTTGTATTTTTTCAAATGCATCTATTGATAATGTTGCGCTTATTAATTGTGTTGAGTGATGCTTCATTAGGTCAAGGTGAGTAATCTTCGATTCGTGTTCTAATAGTATTTTTAGTGATTTATTACTTTGAGAATAAAGCGCCGTCTGTATTAAGGAGTCTATTGGGGATGATATTGTTTTTAGTAGTTCGGGCAATATTACATTGTCATTATTTTGTACGCAAAATTTTGTTAATTCTGGTCCTTTGTTTGGTTGTGTTGGATTTTCTTGTTCTTTATTAAATAGAGTTTTGGCTACTATGGAGTAACCATTTTTTATGGCCCAATGTATTGGGCGGTATCTGGTTATTCGTTCTTGTTGGTAAATGTTCGCTCCATTTTCTAGTAGAATATTGACTATTTCTGTTTTTCCTAAATATGCCGCTGCATGAAGGGGAGTGGTGCCGAAGAAGTGATTTTGAGTGTTGTTGTAATGGTTTCTAATGCCTTCATAGGCATAAAATGGACCTTGAAACATTACTGCCACGGGATGATTTAGGAGGTGGTTTTTTTTGAAATCTATGTTACATCCATGGCGCATTAATAATTCTAAAGCCGTTTTGTTTCCTGATTCAACTGCTAGATGAACTTTGTTTTTGATCGCGATAGATCGAACTATAGTGCGCTGGCGAGTCTCCTCCTCGAGCATAGGGGCGTTAATATTTTTTAGTTTTGGGATGATTTCTTGCAGTATTTCATTTCCGCCTTGGGAATTGAGGGTAATAAGATTATTTGAGATTTCATCTAATGTTTTTTGATCTAGTGAATTTTCGTAATTTTGTAAAATATATTTTATTAGCTCAAGATTTTCTTTTTTTACGGCTTGTTCTAAAAGTTGGTTTATTTCTATTTTTGAGGAAGAATGATAAATAGATAGTCTTATTCTGGTCCCTGACACTTTATTTTGCTCCCTAAATTTTTCATATTTTTTAAATATGTCTATGGCATCGGGTCTTAGTGCTATTTTTTCCAGAACACTTTGTTGCATTCGCGAATGTTGATAGCGACTAAAATCCAACTCTTCAATAACAGCTCCTGTCGATAATTGCTCTGTTAGGTTTGTGCTTGCAAGGTTTTTAGGATATAAAATTGTGTGATTTTGTATTATTTCAAATAGTTTTTCATGAATAGTATTGGAGGTGTCTAAATATTTTTCGTTGAGTAATTTAGAGATTTCTTTGAAACATTTTAGTGTTTGTTTTTCGTCTTTTAGATCTCTTCCTAGATCCCTTTTTATTTGTGTAATTTTTTTCTTAACATCTTCTAGTTTTTCTCCTGTGAGTTCTGGGTGTGGTGCTAGAGATGATAATAATTGTTCTTTGAAATTGCCATTACCATTAAGCGCCAAATTTAGAGCCTTAAAAGATTGTCGATCACTATTGGCAATATGTTTTGTTGACAGTATCCATAAAGTCAAAATAGCATGGTTTATTGCTTCTTGGTTTTGTGAATTTAGAAGTTCGGAGATTCTCTCTGGTAGTTCTTGTTTAAATAGGTTATCGGGATCTGTAATGAAACTTATTTGTTCTTGAAAAGGATTTGGAAGTTTTTGGCTGTCTATGGAATCTTCGATTTCTTTTTCATCTAACATGCATCCTAAAATTTGACGCAGCTCAAAACGCACGATTTTCTCTTTGCTCCATTGATACAATTCTTCTTCTGGCTCCGAGGTTTTTTCTTCTTGTAATTCAGTGTCTTGGGTTTCTTCTTTTTCTTCTTCTTTTCCTTTTGATTCCAAGAGCTCGAAATAATCAACTTTAAAATCTTCCTTAAAATCTATTCTTTTTTGCTGTGCATCCTTTTCACCGTTAGCTAGTTCATTAGCATCATATTGCGCACAGATTCGTTCAAATGTATTTTGTAAATGTTGTATTAGCTGTTGACGAAATGATTCGTAATATTTGGTGGTTTCGTTTCTTAAATCATAAGCTCTAATGTCTCTTCTTGGTATGGTGAAAATAGGGTCTCTTTTTGTAATTTGTTGTTTATTTTCAAGGCCAAAACAATAATGAAGATAAGAAAGAGTGTGCACTTGGTGTTCCAAGCGAATTCTTTTATTTAATTTGTCACTAATTTGGTAAATTATTCTTTGATGAATTTCCATTAAGTCTAATTCAGCTTTGGTGCCTGTGAGTTTTTGTAGTTCATTATATATTCTTGTGCCAGATCCACCTTGACATTGAATTTCTGCGGATGATTTGGGGGGGGAATGATTGTAGAAAGTGACTGGCTGTTTCCCTATCTTTGGTACTTAGTATGGAAATATATCTGCAAAATAATTGCATTGTGAGTTTGGTTCTACTTGGGTCTGTGATTGCGTTATTTTTTAAATTATTAGCAAAAGGACTGTCTGGCTTGATTGATTCAAGAATTATTGCATCAATTTTAAATGGTGACGATGAAAAAAAATCATGAAATTTTGTGAAGGTTTGGTCTATTAGGCTGCCACTAGATCTTGTTTCATTTTGATTCCATTGGTCGATTGTTTCTTTAATATTTTCATCAGGATCCACCTCTTGAGATGCTTGTTTTTCTAGTATTGTTGCTATTGTTTGATTAATTTGATGTGGAGATAGTTGGTTAATTGTGTCCATTATGATTTGCTCTAATGTCGCTGTATTATTTCTCATACTCTATCAATGTGGTCCAAAAAATGTTGCAACATGATGCTGGCGGCAATATCGTCAATATGTTTGCTTTTGCGTTTAGAAATCCCAGATCGGTCAATCTCTTTCGCTTCAAATGAGGTTAGTCTTTCTTCAAATAAGAAAATTGGTAGGGCATTATCTAGATATTGGTTTAGTATTTTAGCAAAGTCTTTACTAATTTGGGTCATTTCATTGTCAGAATTATCAAGTTGAATCGGGTAGCCTTGGATAATGGCGCTAATTTGATATTCATCGATGAAGTTTTGAATCTTTTTTAGATCTGAATCGGGATTATTGCGCTTAATTATTAATTTTGGATTTGAAATTACGCGATCTTCGTCGGTGACAGCAATGCCAATTCTTTTGGTGCCAAGATCTATCCCTAGAAGCCGGCCTGTTTTAGGTAGGTGTTTTTTATAGTCTTGATTTAGTGGATCAAATGTATTAAAAATCGCCATTATTTTCAATAAAGTTTTCAAAAGACATGTCTGTTACCAAAGAAGATATCAAAAAAGTTTCTCGCTTAGCAAGAATAAAAATCGCTGATGATCAAATTAACGACGTTGCCAACAAGATCAATGGAATTATTGATTGGGTTGAGAAACTTGCAGAAGTTGACACTGACAATGTTGAAATTTTAACCAATGTTCACGGTGAAAATCTTAGATTGCAAAAAGATGAAGTTAGTGAGGGCAATATTGCTGAGGATGTGTTGGCAAATTCTAAGCATGCTAAATATGGCTATTTTAGTGTTCCTAAAGTTTTGCAATAAATGACGCAACTTGAATTATTTGTAAATCAAAAAGAAAAATATTTAGCTGCAGACTTTATTGAGACTGATGAAATTTCTATTGTTTTAAGATTGGTAAAATCATTTTTAGCTGATAATGAGTTTGCAACAAAACAAATTCCTAACTTGATTATTAAAGGCGAAAAATCGAGTGGAAAAACGCATTTAGTGCATTTTTTACAAGAAAATTACGGTGTTAAAATTGTTGATTTGGAAGGTGATAAAGTTGACTTGGTCAATTTATTTGAGAAAGGTTATTTTTATGTTCTGGAAGATGTTGACAAAATAGAAAATGATGAATTACTTCTTAATATTATTAACTTGGCAAAGGAAAATGAAGCATTTTTGATTTTTACTTTAACAAATGAAATAAAAACTAAAATCAAGGATCTAATCTCGAGGTTGCGTAACTTTTTTATTGCATGTGAAATTAAAGCGCCCAGTGACGATTCAATGAAGCAGCTATTGATTGGATATTTTGCGCGCAACCAAATGAAGATTAGCTCAAAAGAATTAAATACAATCATTTCTAATTCTGGGGGCAGATATGACTATTTATTCAATTCCCTCTAGAGCTAATTTTGAAGCATTTTTTTGTGCTTCTTTTTTTGAATTTCCCTGCGCTTCAAATGTTTGATTAGTTTCTGGTAGTGTGACTATTGAAGTAAAAATTGGCTCATGATCCGTGCCACCAATTTTTTTGGTGTCGTACGTTGGTAGTTTTTTAGTTTTTCCTTGCACTATTTCTTGTAGTTTGGTGATGGGGTCTTTTGGGGGTTTGGCACTATCTTGTAAATAATGTTGCCAGAAAGTGGTGATGAATTGCTTGGTATTGTCCAAATTGGAATCTAAATAAATGGCTCCGATTAGCGCCTCCAAACAATTTTCTAAATTATTTTTATTATCCTTACCGCCACATCTAGTTTCGCCTTTGGACATTTGTAAGAATTCGTCGAGTTTGATTTCTTTTGCAATTTTGGATAATGTTGTCCCTGATACTAGGCTTGCTTGTCTTTTTGATAGGTCTCCTTCTTTTTCATATTTGAATTTTTTAACTAGAAATTCGCTGATTATTAGCCCCAAAACTTTGTCGCCTAAAAATTCTAATCTTTCGTAATTTTCTTTTTTAGCTTCTAACTTACTGATGCTTGGATGTGTTAAGGCTTGTTCCAAAAGCATTTTATTTTGGAAATGATATTTAATAATTATTTCGAATTTTTCTAAAAAATCTTTCATTTTATTGTTGTAAAAATGCGACTAAATCTAATTGATGTTGGCCAATTCCAAATTTGCCATGTTGGTTTTGCATTGGAAAAAAAGATAATATTTGCGCGGCCAATTAAATTTTCTTCTGGAACATAACCAACATGGTCCAGGAATCTGGAATCTTGAGAATTATCACGATTATCTCCCATCATGAAGTAATGTCCGGTTGGTACTTGATAAATACCAGTACTATCTTGCGGGGTTGTTCTTTCGTCAAGAACGTAAAATTCTTTATTATTTGGCAATGTTTCAATGAATGTTTTGATTGTTTTAAAGCCTTCTTCTTCAAAGAGGCCATTTTCTTCTTTTGGTATTTCTTCTTCGTTAATAAATAATACTCCATCTCGAACTTGTATTGTATCTCCCGGTAGGCCAATTATTCTTTTAATGTAGTTTATTCTAGGATTTTCAGGCAATCTAAATACAGCAACATCTCCTCTTTTTGGTGTAGATTTCCAAATTCTGCCTTCAAATATTTTTAAGCCCAAAGGAAAAGAATATCGGCTGTAGCCGTAGGAAAATTTGGAAACAAATATGTAATCTCCAATTAGCAAGCCAGGTTTCATTGAGCTTGATGGAATATGAAAAGGTTCAAAGAAGAAGGAACGCACAAACATTGCTAAAGCAAAGGCTATGGCTAGGGTCTTAATAAAACTTTCTTTTTGTTCTGGTTTTGTGCTCATGATAGTAGGTTATCTCCGGTCATTTCTGTTGGTTTTTCGAGGTCTAAGAGATTTAATATTGTTGGAGCAATGTCTTTTAGAGAGCCATTCTTTAGGGTTTTATGCTGATTTTTATTCGTGACTAAAATAAAAGGTACAAGATTTGTGGTATGAGATGTATGCGGTTTATTATTTTCATCTCTCATACATTCAATGTTGCCGTGATCGGCGGTAATAAGCATTTGACCATTATTTTTTAGAATTTCTGTTTCTAATAATCCCAGCTCATTGTCAATGACTTCGCAGGCCTTGATGGCAGGCTCTAATTTCCCGCTATGACCAACCATATCTGGGTTAGCGTAATTAACAATTATTAGGTCATATTGCCCCGAGCTAATGGCTTTCCTTAGATTCTGACCGACTTCAATGGCTGACATTTCTGGCTGTAAATCGTAAGTAGCAACATTGGGGGATTTTATTAATTCCCTTTTTTCGCCTGAAAATTCTACTTCTTGTCCGCAAGAAAAGAAGAAGGTGACATGGGCGTACTTTTCTGTTTCGGCGGTTCTGAGTTGCGTAAGATTATTATTTGAAATTACTTCGCCAAGAGAGTTTTTTATTTCTTCTGCGGGAAATAATACATCAAAAATATTACTAAGGTCCTTGGAATAATCAGTGAAACTTATTCTATGCGCGAATGTCTTGCGTGATTTTTCAAATTCACTAAATTGGTCATTAATGAGCGCATTTGATATTTGTCTGGC
>JADHOZ010000060.1 GCA_016778745.1 Rickettsiales bacterium | reverse complement strand
AGAAGGTGTTGGCGGTCAGTCACTACTTCCAAACACTCCTCCAGCAGCACCATCTTACTCGGCTCCCCCATCTGGGGCAGCATCTTTTGGTGGGGCTCCGTCTTTGGCACCGGTACCATCCTCGCAACCTCCAATTAGTGAGCTTGATATCGTTTATCCAGGTGACGCTCCACCTCCAATATCTGGTGGACCATCTGCTAATGCGCCATATTCTCCTGCCGGCTTACAACCTGATCCTAATATTTATAGTCCTCCAGGGCCGGCTTCAGCATCAGATCCATATCCAAACTTCCAATCTCCGAGTGTGCCAAATTATTAATTGAAAACGTTGATTTGTTTATCTTTTAAAATTATTGTCACGAAAGTTGGTTAATTAATCTAATTGTAAGTCAATGTCCGTGGTAGAAAATTATCATCATCAGATCTCAGAAAAAAAATGGCAACAAAAATGGGAAGATGTCAAATCTTTTTATTTTGATAAATCATTAAAAAAAGAAAAATATTACGTTCTAGAGATGTTTCCTTACCCGTCTGGAAGAATCCATATGGGTCATTTACGAAATTACACAATAGGCGACGTGATCGCTAGGTCAAAAAGGCTAGAGGGTTACAATGTCATTCACCCAATGGGTTTTGATTCTTTTGGTTTGCCTGCTGAAAATGCTGCGCTAGAACATAATATCCATCCGGAAAGCTGGACATTAGAAAATATTAAAACCATGAAATCTGAATTAAAATCAGTTGGTTTGTCTGTTGATTGGGAGATGGAATTAGCGACTTGTCTAAAAGAATATTATAAACATGAGCAAAAAATCTTTATTGATTTTGTAAATAATGATTTGGCTTACCAAAAAGAATCTTTTGTTAATTGGGATCCAATTGATCAAACAGTGTTAGCTAATGAACAAGTAATTGATGGCAAAGGCTGGAGAAGTGGCGCCATTGTTGAAAAAAAGAAATTAACACAATGGTTTTTAAGAGTTAGTGATTTTGCAGAAGAATTGCTAAGCGAGCTAGATAATTTAAAAGGCTGGGATGAAAGAGTAATTTCAATGCAAAAGAAATGGATTGGCAAATCAACTGGTTTGTTAATTGATTTTGATATTGTTGGTGGCGATTCAATTAAAGTTTACACCACGCGCCCAGACACAATTTATGGAGCATCATTTTTAGCCATTTCACCCAATCATCCATTGGCCCAATCTTTAAAAGAAAAAGATAGTAACATAGCTGATTTTATTGACGAATGTAACAAAATATCAAATAGTGAAGAGGCGATTGATAAACAAGAAAAAAAGGGTGTTAATACTGGTCTAAAAGTTTTTCATCCATTAGATAAAGAAAAAACCTTGGATGTCTATATTGCTAATTTTGTCTTAATGGAATATGGAACAGGTGCTATTTTTGCTTGCCCCGCCCATGATGAAAGAGATTTTGAATTTGCCAAAAAATACAACCTCGATATTACGCAAGTTGTTTCGGGTGGCGAGGAAAATGAAAAATTACCTTTTTTAGAACAAGGAAAAATTATTAATTCTAAAGAATTAAATGGTCTCAATATTGAAGAAGCAAAAGAAAAAGTTTTTGCCATTTTAGCAAAAGAGGGAAAGGCCGAAAAGAAAACAAATTATCGCTTACGCGATTGGGGGATTTCTCGTCAAAGATATTGGGGCTGCCCAATTCCTATGCTTTATTTAGAAGATGGTAGGGTCGTTGCAGAAAAAATTGAAAATCTCCCTATCGAGCTACCAAAAGATGTTGTATTTGACGGCAATGGAAATCCTTTGGATAAAAATGAATCTTGGAAAAGAACAATTTACAAAGATGAATCTGGAAATGAAATTTTAGCAACCAGAGAAACTGATACTTTTGATACTTTCTTTGAAAGTTCATGGTATTTCCTAAGATATTTATCAAGCAAAGACGACACTCAGCCATTTGCAAAAGAAGATGTTAATCAATTTATGCCGGTTGATCAATATATTGGCGGCATTGAACATGCTGTTTTGCATTTGCTTTATGCAAGATTTTTTACAAAAGCTTTAAAAAAATGTGGTTATTTAGATATTTCCGAACCTTTTGAAAGACTTTTAACGCAAGGCATGGTTTGTCATGAAACTTACAAAGATAAAGCAACTAATAAATGGCTAACTCCCGTTGAGGCATCTACCAGAAATGAAGATGATGTCATTGTTGGCAGAAGTGAAAAAATGAGTAAGTCAAAGAAAAATATTGTTGAACCATCTCATATTATTGAAAGTTATGGTGCTGATACGGCAAGGTTATTTATGTTATCGGATAGCCCTCCATCAAGAGATTTAGAGTGGTCAATTTCTGGAATTGATGGTTGCTGGAAATATGTAAATAGAATTTGGAGATTGGTTAATAAATATAAAGCTGATTTTATTAAAGATTTTGATGCTACAAAACTTGAAGGTGACATTGCTAAAAAAACCAATAAGGTCATTATGGACGTTAAGAATGATTATGATAATAATTCATTTAACACCGCCATTGCTAAAATTAGAGAATTTTCAAATTTCTTAGAAAAAGCTAATGGCGAAAAAGAAGAAATATCGTTTGCTATTAAAAGTTTAATAATTTTATTTTCACCAATAATGCCGCATTTAGCTGAGGAATGTTGGCATGAACTATCTTGCGATGGTTTAGTTTGTGAGGCTAGATATCCTGAATTTAGAGCTGATTTGACTGTAGAAAATAGCGTTAAAATTGCATTGCAGGTTTGTGGTAAATTGCGCGACGTTATTGAAGTTGAAAAAGATATTGATGACGCAACCCTAGAAAGAGTTGCGCTTGCTAATGAGAAAGTTATGAAACATGTTGAAGGTAAAGATCTTAAAAAGATCATTGTCGTTAAAAATAAACTGGTAAATATTGTTGCCATTTAGTAGTTATGTCATGACTAAAATATATTTAATCTCTCCGCCAGAAATAACTAATCTAGATAATTTTTTAAAAGATTTAGAAGATATTTTTTCTTTAAATACTATTCCTGTTTTTCAACTAAGATTAAAAGACCTGCCTTTTGTAGAAATTAAAAAAATATCACGAGCAGTACAAAAAATCTGCAACAAACATAATGTATTATTTATCATTAATGATTATGTTGATTTGGCAATAGAAATAGGGGCGGGCGGTGTTCACGTTGGTATTGATGATGAAAATATTATTGAAATTAAAAAGAAAGCACCACAAGGTTTTGTCGTTGGTGCTAGCTGTTATGATTCAAAAGATTTAGCAATCAGAGTTGCTGAATCAGGAGCTGACTATATTTCTTTTGGAGCATTTTTTGAAAGTCAAACTAAGAAGTCTAGAGGTAATCCTAATCCAGAAATAATTAAATGGGCTAATGACTTTCTAAACATTCCAATAACTGTAATTGGCGGAATTAATGATAAAAATTGTAGTATTTTAGTTGAAATGAAAGCGGATTTTTTATGCGTAATCTCTTATATATTTTCTAGCGATGATAAAGTTTCTAAAGTAAAGCAATTAAACAACACCATAAAAAATCTTTTGGCACTTCGGGGTCAGGACCCCTAGTTGTTAATTTAGCACTTCGGGGTCAGACCCTTAACTGTTTAATGTTTGCAATTTGGACCGTGAATATGAGAACGAAATTTACCTAAAAGAGGACTTTGTGGTTTTGTAGATAGCTGCTTCTGCTGCGCAAAAAGATCTTGTGCAGATCCGCAATATAAGGTTGCATTTTCCTCAGAGCTTTTTTCTTCTGTTTGAGTTCCTATTTCGGCTGAGTTTTTCGTGGGGATTTCTTCAATTTCAATTTTAATATCAATATTTTCTAAATCATCTGATTGTAAATCAATTTGTGGCGCAACAACAGTATTCTTTTTCCCAAACCAATTTCCCAGTGATGAAGCGTAAGAACTTGCTGCATCTGCAATATAAGCTAAATAATTTAGCGGCGAATGAATGGCATTTTCAAACATTTTTGAACCCATTTGTGAATAAGCGAAAAAAGGTGCTACTACAATCCCTAGATGGGTAGAATTTTCTGCTAAATTAAACCCTGCAAAAAAATCTTTGAAAACTTCAGTTATTTGCGCTCCTCCACCCATATTTTGATACATTTCTTCGAGTTGTAGCCATTGAAAAAGATGATCTGGAAAATTTGTCACATATTCTGAGTAGGCTTCTTCTTCACCAGTTACTGACTTATAAATTGCACTTGCTGAATATAAAGATCCAATAACCGTTGCTGCTAAAAGCACCTGTTGCCCGGTTGGTATATGAGGTAAAGATTCTTTGATACGCTCTTCAAAAGAAACTAATCCCGCATGAACTTTACAGCTGAAAGCTGCCATTTTTGCATTTTGCGAAGGCTGAGAAAGTAATATTGCATCACGAGCAAAAAAATCACAAAACTCATCTAAAAATTGATCAACTCCACTCCCAGGATTTCTATCTCGACAAACATCAGCATAGGCTTTGAGCATTTCAAAACTATCACGCAACGTTTGATTGTAATCTTTTTGCAAAAGTTTGTTTAAATGAGACGGAGTTTCTTCTATTGCATCAATTAAATTTTGAATTCCAATTTTTAAATCATTTTCCAAGCTATTATCTTTATAAACTAATTGATGTTTTTGCAGGCCAATCCACATTTCATCTTCATTAATAAAAGATTTTGCTTTTTGTAAAAGATTAATTGCATTTTCCTTTTTATTGGAAGCTAAAAAAGATCCTTCAACATCTTCAATTTGTTCTCTTCCGTGAGTTTCTATATCCATAAATTCTTGATCACTTTCAGATAAAGGCTGCTCTTGTCGAGATGATAATATGAAATAATCATAAATTCTTTTTAAATTTGGATGTATATTTTCATAAACCGCAACTGTTGCAAAAGCTGGCGCCGCTAGAATAAAAGAATGTGATAAATTTTCTAAAATACCATTTGCTAAAACAAAAAATGCGGCTGCTTCAGTTGAGGCGCCAATATTGTCACGAAGTTGATTGGCAGCTTCTTGATTACCAACTGCCCGCAACACCATTTGCGCTGTTCCCAACGTTAGTCCAGCAACAGCAAGTGAAGGAGTTGCTTTGTAAGTAGATTGTGCAATTTCAACAAGAGGTTCCACAGCATCTTTAAATCCTAAATCAATTAAATCTTGAGCTTTTTTTATAACATTTTCTTGATTTTCAATTATAACGTTAGCTTTGGCTATTGTATTATTCAGTTTAAATTTCTGTACTAAATATTTTTTTGCATCTGGTATTGCTATAATTTCACCTGCAATATTTTTGCCAGCTAAGTTATCAGAAATACCAAAGTGTTTATTGAAATCTCTAGTTCTTTGCGATATAAAATCTTTACCACCAATAATTTGATCTTGAGCTTTTTGAATTGCGGCTAAAGTAAAAAGATGATCTCGATGTTCTTGATTTTCAATATTAAAACCACCATCAAAAACTATTTCTATTGCTTGAAAAATTTTTTGCTGTGCTAATAAAAAATTTCCCGCCATGTGAAAATTCTCATCACCATGGTCATGGTTACAGCAAGATATTTTTGATAGGTTATGGTCTAATGCCTGCTAAAAACTATTAGATGAATTTACTATTATTAACTCATTGCGCATTAATTCTGGATTTGGCATATTTTTTAAATTATCAAATTTGTTTTACTTGTTATTCTAAAAAAACATTTGGAAATTCTTTACAAGAAATTTTATTTTCAAAAAAATCCTAGATTCGGTATTAAGGATGATTTTTGGTATAGTTAATAAAAATGGATTAATGTTATAACATAACAATAATCCATAATATGATTTTAAGTCAATCAAAACTTTTTTAAAAAGTAGTTGATTAGAAAAATTCTTGTTTTTTATTGAAGGTTTTTATCTATCACCCGATCTTCTTTCTGATCTCTTTTCTTTTCTATCAGATATTCTATCACCACGTCTTTCACGTCTATCTTCTCTTCTTTCTGATCTTCTTTCATATCTATCCTCCCTTCTATCATGACGTCTTTCACGAACATCACCCCTTCTTTCTTGTCTATCATCTCTTTTATCCGATGATCTTCTTTCTTCTCTAAACTCTTTTCTATCTCTGGCTATTTCTGCCTTAAACTCTTCTTTTTCAGCTTGTCTTTTTTCTCTAAAATCTTGCCATTTTTTATTAACAGATTCTTTAAATTCTTGTTTTTCTTGCCTTTTTTCATGTTTATATTGTCTTTGGTCTGCGGCTTTTTTTAGTCTGTAAGTTTTTTGTTTTTCAGAGTCGTTACTAGAATTGTTGGTTGTTGCAGAATCTTGAGCAAACGCTAAAGAAGTAGAAGAAATTAATGCTAATGTAGCAAATGTTTTGACTGAAAATTTCATATTTTTGTTATTAAAATTAATGATTTTGCGACCAAAAAACAAAATTATGTTTGAATTTAATAAAGGCAATTAAAAAAACACAAAATTATTATTTTTGTAATAAAATAAAATCAGCTAATACGCAATTTATCATTGCTTCTGCCACTGGAACTCCCCTTATTCCAACGCACGGATCATGTCTTCCTTTCGTGATTATTTCACAATTATTGCCATTAATATCTATCGTTCTTCTTGGAATTAGAATAGAGCTAGTTGGTTTTATTGAAAGTCTAGCGATAATATCTTGACCCGAAGATATGCCGCCAATTATTCCGCCAGAATGATTTGATGAGAATTGCAGTTCTTTATTATCATCATCATAATACATTTCATCTGATAATTCGCTGCCTTTTTTTCTTGATACTTCCGAACCGCAACCAATTTCGACTGATTTTACAGCATTTATTGACATTAACGCACTCGCAATTCTAGCATCTAATTTATCATAAATTGGCTCACCCAGTCCAGCAGGAACGTTTTTAGCAATTATCTCAATTTTAGCGCCAACAGAATCACCATTTTTTCTGATATTAGTTAGATAATCTTTAAATTCTTCTAAGACCTGTACGTCAGGACAAAATAGCTCATTGTTATTTATTTGCGCTAGATCAATGTTTTTAGGATTAATTTTCTTTTCTCCAATTTCACTAATATAAGCACTGACTTTAATATTATGTTGCGCAATAATCTTTTTAGCTATTGCGCCCGCTGCAACTCGCATTGCCGTTTCTCTAGCTGATGATCTTCCGCCGCCGCGATAATCTCTGATACCATATTTTTTAAAATATGTGTAATCAGCGTGACTTGGTCTAAATTTATCTTTAATTTCTGAATAATCGTGAGATCTTTGATCCTCATTATGAATTATTAAACTAATTGGAGTTCCAGTCGTTTTTCCTTCAAAAACTCCAGATAATATTACCACTTTATCTCCTTCTTGCCTTTGAGTTGTATATTTTGATTGACCCGGCTTTCTTCTGTCTAATTCAACTTGAATATCTTCTTCATTTAAATCAATTAGGGCAGGGCAGCCATCTACTACGCAGCCAATAGCTTTGCCGTGGCTCTCTCCCCAAGTTGTAAATCTAAATTTTTGACCGAAGCTATTCATAATATTGTCTTTTAGTAATTAATATGGTGGGAAATCTAAATTTTTTGGTGATTTCGTAAATATTTCGCAACCATCTTTAGTGATGCCAATTGTATGTTCAAATTGTGCTGATAAAGATTTGTCTCTAGTGGTTACAGTCCAGCCATCATGTTTTGATAAAATCGTTTGATATTTACCAGCATTTATCATTGGCTCAATTGTAAAGAACATGCCTTCTTCTAAAACTACTCCAGAATTTCTTTTTCCATAATGAACAACACTTGGTTCGGCATGAAAAACTCTACCAATTCCATGACCGCAATAATCTCTGACAACTGAATATCCATTTTTTTCAGCGCAAGATTGAATGACATAACCAATATCTCCGAGAGTATTTCCTGGTTTTGCTTCTTCAATTCCAAACATTAAGCAATCGTAAGTTACTTGGCATAATCTTTTTGCTTTAACTGGCGGCTCTCCCACATAATACATTCTACTAGTGTCACCATGCCATCCATCAACTATTACTGTGACATCAATATTTATGATATCGCCATCTTTCAGTTTTTTATCACTTGGAATACCGTGACACACTACGTGATTTATTGACGTACAAATTGATTTTGGAAAGC
>JADHOZ010000005.1 GCA_016778745.1 Rickettsiales bacterium | reverse complement strand
AGATTAAGAAACCTTAATGTCGTCCATGTTTCAAAAAATGATTTAAGTCAAGCGGCACTAGAAGCGGCTAATATTAAAAGTGCTGATACCATTGTGATTTTGTCAAAGGATAGATTTGATATTACCTCGGATAGTATCAATTTTGAGTTAGTGGATCGTTTGCGTGATATGGGTGTTAAAGCAAGAATTATTGCTGAAGTTGCGCAAGATGAAAATAGAGCAAGGATTCGCAAAGTTGGTGCGGATAGTGTGCTTAGACCAATTAGAACATATCCGGAATTATTAGTCCGATCTATTTTGGCTCCGGGGTCTGAGAAGGTAATAGAGACGTTATTTGATAGTTTTGGCCAAGAATGTGTGAAATATGAGATTGAGGTCGAAGAAAAATGGCTTGATGTTGTGCAGAAATTAACATCTGGTGATCTGGGAATTCCAATTGCCTATGAAGATACTTCCGGTGCAATCATTAGTAATCCGTCAACTAAGAGGGTTATTAATGCTAAGGCGATATTCGTTATTGTTAGAGAAGGTAATGTTAAGACAGATAAAGAAGTGGCGGCAATTTTGAAGTAGAAATTTTTTATTTATTAAGGGCTGTATTGGGGTCAGTGCAGCCTTTTTTTTGCGCAAAAATGAAATTTGAACATAGTGTTCAAATTTCATTTTTTGGCATAAATTTGCAGACGCAAGTACCATCGGGTTTTTACTTAACTTTAGTTTTTAATGAGACGAAGGCTATGACCCGACCCCACGTTCATTAAAATTTAATGTGAAGAGTTTTGATGTTTTGGAATTCTTTGATTCCAAGAGACGAGCCTTCACGGCCGAAACCAGAATGTTTGATGCCGCCAAATGGCGCTAGTTCAGTAGCAAAGGAATCATGGTTGATTGCAACCATTCCAAATTGTAGCGCATTTGAGATTTTAAATATTGTTGATTGGTTTTGGGCGTAGATGTAGGAGCCTAGGCCATAATTGGTGTCGTTGGCACGTTTGATTGCTTCATCAACTGTGTTGAATGTTTGGATGGCGGCAATTGGGCCAAATATTTCCTCTTTGGCAATTTTCATATTGTTGGTGACATTGGTTAGGATTGTTGGGGTAAAAAATTGGTCTTTGTCTTTTTTGTTGCCTAATTCTACTTTCGCACCGTTTTGAATGGCGTCTGCAAGTAGGTTGGATATTTTTTCTTTGGCTGCTTTATTAATCATGGGGCCAATTTTGGTTTGTGGATTTGTGCCATCACCTATTGTTAATTTTTTGGTTTCTTTTATTAGTTTTTTAGTGAATTCGTCGTGTATTTCATTGTCTACTAATATTCTATTGACACAGGTGCATGCTTGGCCGCCATTTCTAAATTTGGCGTGCATTACGCCTTTAATTGCTAGGTCAATGTTGGCATCTTTGCAGATAATAAAAGGAGCATTGCCGCCAAGCTCGAGTGATATTTTTTTAATGTCGCAGGCGCATTGTGTGTTGAGTAATTTGCCGATTTTTGTTGAGCCAGTGAAGCTTAATTTTCTAATGCTGACATTTTCGCAGAGCTCTTCGCCAATTGCTTTGGCTTGGCCGGTAATAATATTTAATACACCATCTGGAATACCAGCTTTTGTTGCTAAATATCCTAAGGCTAAAGCAGAAAATGGGGTTAATTCTGATGGTTTGAGGACAACGCTACATCCGGCAGATAGCGCAGGAGAAACTTTTCGGGTAATCATGGCTGATGGAAAGTTCCAGGGAGTGATGGCAGCAACGACACCGACTGGCTCTGGTTCGGTGATTATTTTTTGATTGTTATTAGGGGCTAAGATTGTTTCACCTTTGATTCTCTTTGCTTCTTCGGCGTAGAATTCGACAAAATTTGCACCGTAAATAATTTCGTTTTTTGCTTCGCTTAGAGGTTTTCCTTGTTCTGTTGTTAGAATCAAGGCAAGATCGTCGCTATTTTCAATGATTAATTCAAACCAATTTCTTAATATGTGTGATCTTTTTTGGGGGCTGTAGTTTTTCCACTGTTCAAAGGCTTTTTGCGCCTGTTTTATGGTGTCTTTTGTTTCTTTTTTACCTAGATCAGGGACGGAGCCGATTTTTTTATTATTGGCGGGATTAGAAACATCGATTGTCTTTGTGCCACTAATGAACTTTCCGTTAATTAGGCATTTTTCTTGAAAAAGATTTTTATTTTTTAATTTCATAATTTTTATCTTTGGATTTACAAAATTCGTTAATCCGACATTTAGTGCAAAGAGGTTTTTGTGCTTTGCATACATATCTACCATGTAAGATCATCCAGTGATGGGCATGGTTTTGCCATTTTCTGGGGATGGTTTTTAGGATGGCAATCTCGGTTTTTTCTGGGGTTTTGCAATTGGCAAAGCCTAGTCTGTTTGAGACTCTAAAAACATGCGTGTCCACTGCAATGGTTGGGTGGCCAAAGGCGCAATTTAGGATTACATTAGCGGTTTTTTGACCAACTCCTGCGAGTGTAACTAATTTGTTAAAGTCTTCGGGGACTTCGCTATCATGTTTATTAATTAGATCGCATGACAATTTAATGACATTTTTAGCTTTCGAGTTAAAAAGACCGATGGTTGAGATGTATTTTTTTAGTTTTTCTTCGCCAAGTGCAACCATCTCTTCTGGGGTGGTGACAATTTCAAAGAGTTTTTTCGTTGCTTTATTAACGCCAACGTCCGTACTTTGGGCGGAGAGAACAACGGCTACAAGTAATGTAAAGTTATTAACATATTCTAGTTCAGTTTTGGGATGGGGATTGCCTTGTTGCCAGATTTCGAATATTTTGTTGATTGTTTCTCTGTTTGGTTTTTTTGCCATTAATCTTTTGCAAATAAATTTAAATTGATTTAAAAAGACGCCTTCTTTCTTTTAAGGTTTATCGTTTTGTTAATGAATTTTCAAGATTTAAAAAATCAAAAAAAAGTCCATTTTATTGGCTTAGGTGGCATTGGAATGAGTGCCTTGGCATTACTATTGCGTGAGTTTTCGGTTCCAGTTCAGGGATCAGATTTATGTGAAAATTATTTAACCTCCAAGCTTCAATCTAAGGATATTGACTATGTTGTGGGTCAAAAATATGAAAATATTGGTGATGATGTTAGTTTGGTAATTAAAACGTCGATTATTAAAGATGAGAATCCAGAAATTCGAGCTGCTAAGGATAAGGGGATTCCAATTATTACTCGAGCTGAATTATTAGCAATAGTCATGCAGAATTACATTAATGTTACCATTGCGGGAACTCATGGCAAGACTAGTACTACGGCGATGACGTCTTTGGTTTTGGAATTTGCAGCTTTGGATCCGGTTGTAGTTAATGGTGGCGTTATTCATTACTTTGGTTCTAATGCTAAGATTGGTAAAGGTAAATATTTGGTTGCGGAGTCTGATGAATCGGATGGAAGTTTTGTTGATTTGCCAACTGATATTGGAGCGATTACTAACATTGAAGCTGAACATCTTGAGCACCCTGCTTATGGTGGTTCATTTGAGAAGCAAAAGCAATATTACGAGAAATATGTTAGGCAAATTGGTGACAAAAAAGGCTTTTGTGCTATTTGTGTTGATGATGAGGGGGCAAGAGACCTTTACGAAAAGTTAAAAGGTGACAATGATTATTTATTTAGCTACTCAATAGAAGATGAAAAGGCTGATTTATGTGCTAAAAATATTAGATCTAGCGCCAGCGGTTTTGAGTTTGATGTTGCATTTAAAGATGGAAAAGAAATTAAGGATATTAAAATTAGCGCTTATGGGATTCACAATATTTCCAATGCTTTAGTGGCTATTGCAATTAGTAATCATTTAGGTATTTCATTTGATAATATCAAAGTGGGACTGTCTAAATGTAGTGGTGTGAAGCGAAGATTTACTAAGGTTGGAGACTATTTAGGTGCACCAATCATTGATGATTATGCCCATCATCCTACTGAAATTATAGCGACTCTAAAGGCGGCTAGACAAGTGGTTGGCGATAAAAAAATCGTCTGCGTATTGCAGCCGCACAAATATTCGAGATTAAGTAGTTTGTTTGATGAATTTTGTAATAGCGTCTCTGAAGCGAACTATGTGATTGTTTGCGATATTTATTCAGCTGGTCAAGAGTCAATCGAAGGCGCTAGGCAAGATGACTTGGTTTTGGGGATTAAAAAAGTTGGTCATGAAAATGTTATTAAACTCGAAAATGAAGATGACTTGGCGAGAGTCATAAAGCCATTAATTCAAGAGGGCGATATGGTTTTGTGTGTTGGTGCGGGAAATATTACTTACATGGCGTCCAATTTGGAAGAGCAATTAAAAAATTTGTAATATGGCCAAAGATATTATTATTGTTAGGCAGCTTGATGACAAAGAGATGATGCAAGCCTTTAATGTAGTCAGATATATGTACGATAAAATGTCTTTTGAGGAATATGAAAAACTAATTGCAGAGATGGTAAAGCGCAATGATTACAAGATGATCGGAGCTTTTATGGATGATAAATTGGTCGGTGTTGCTGGATATTGGATTTTTGTTATGCTTTATTGTAAGAGATATGTTCAGGTTTCTAATTTGGTTGTGGATCCATCTTGTAGAGGTAAGGGAATAGGGAAGAAAATTTTGCGACATATTATAAATATTGGTAAGAAATCTGGTTGTGAACAAATTGTACTGGATTCTTATTCGCAAAATAAAAGATCGCATTCACTTTATTTTAAAGAGGGATACTACATTCGCGGATTTCACTTTATGAAAAATATCAAATAAATGTCTAAAGTAACAATAGCTTCGTTTAATGTTAATTCAATCAATGCAAGATTGCCTAATTTGTTGAAGTGGCTGAAGGAATCGCATGTTGATATTGTGTGTTTGCAGGAATTAAAATGCCTAGAAGAAAAATTTCCTTTTGATGAATTATTGGATGCTGGCTACAATGCGGCAGTGAATGGGCAGAAGACTTACAATGGTGTGGCGATTTTGTCTAAATTTAAAATTGAAGAAGTGGTTAGGGATTTATGCAATCCCGCTCGTTGCGCTAACGCGCCAACTCGACTCCCCTTAGATAAGGGGAGTCCCGATCCACAAGCCAGATATATCGAATGTGTGATACCAATTCAAGATCAAGTTATTCGCGTTTCTTCAATTTATGTACCTAATGGAGGCGGTTCTTTGCAAGATGGTGAGAAGCTAGAAGATAGCGAAAAGTTTAAATATAAAATGGATTTTTTTGATCGCCTTAATGCTCACTTCAAGGAATTACTAACCTATGATGAAATACAAATTTTTGGCGGAGATTACAATGTTGGTGCAGAAGAAATAGATGTGTATGATCCAAAAAGCCTAAAAAATACTGTATGTTTTCACGATCTTGAACGACAAAAATTTCGTCAATTATTACATCTGGGTTTAGATGATTCTTTCAGAAAATTCTCCGGCGTAGATACGCAAAACTTTTCTTGGTGGGATTATCGCGGCGGTTCGTGGCAACATAATAAAGGAATGAGAATTGATTACTTACTAACCTCACCTCTTGCTTCAGATAGAATCACAGATGCAAGAATAGAAGATAGAGGGGTAAGAGATCAAGAAAAAGCCTCAGATCACTGTCCGGTGATAGTAGAATTAAAAATTTAGAGAATTTCTGAAGAAAGAAGCGCAATAGTATTTAGCGTTGAGACTCTTGCGTTAAATATAGGCCTAATAAATTGGGTCTAATGCGTTTAATACTATTGCTAACAAATAGCTTAGACTTAGAAAAAAAGTAGTCAACAATTGAAATTAATATTTAATGAAGTGAATAGTGTTAATTCCTATCTGTTTTTTCATTGGCATTAGATTGTTGGTAACTACAGTTGCTGGAAGATTGAATTAATGAAATAAACAGAGATTTAAAGATCATTTTCATTATTCTTTACAAATCTTGCAACGCATTAACTTCAAATTTACAACCTTGCTTTTGATATTCTTCCAGAGCATCAGCTAAAGCTCTAGCGCCAGAGATTGTAGTTGTGTAGTTTACGCCCCTCATCAAAGACGTTCTTCTAATTGAGAAGCTATCTTTTGTTGACGCTGCGCCTTGAGTTGTATTGATTATTAAATTGATTTCTTTTCTGTCAATCATGTCAACCACATGCGGCTTATCTTCGGTTATTTTATTGACGATTGTCACCGCAACTCCATGTTCAGCTAAATATTTCGCCGTTCCTTTAGTTGCGACTATTTTAAAACCAACTTTGATTAATTTTTTGGCAATGGCTGGTAGATATTTTTTATCAGAATCTTTTACTGACAAGAAAGCTAAGCCATCAGTGAATAACTTAACGCCTGCAGCTAGTTGTGCTTTGGCAAAAGCTAATGGGAAAGTTTTATCTATTCCCATTACTTCGCCAGTTGATTTCATTTCTGGACCTAAAATTATGTCAACATTATTAAATCTCGCGAACGGGAAAACCACTTCTTTTACGGAGAAATATTTTAACTTTTTCTCTTTCAAGTCGAAATCTTTGATTTTTTTGCCAATCATTAAAAGTGATGCAATTTTAGCAACGTCAATTCCTGTTGCTTTTGCTACAAAAGGTACTGTTCTTGAGGCTCTTGGGTTGACTTCTAGGACATATAATTCATTATCCTTAATTGCATATTGAACGTTCATTAACCCTTTGACATTTAAAGCAATTGCTAATTTTTTTGATGCTTCTTTGACTTTTTTGATCATTTTTTCATCAATTGAATATGGCGGGATTGAACATGCTGAATCTCCGGAGTGAATACCTGCTTCTTCAATATGCTGCATAATTCCAGCAATAAATACATCTTTTCCGTCACTTAATGCGTCAACGTCAACTTCAATGGCGTCAGTTAAAAATTTATCTAAAAGTAGGGGGCCGGTTTCAAAAACATCAGAATATTCAGCCAGATATTTTATTAAATAGCCTTCATCATAAACAATCGCCATACCTTTACCGCCTAACACGTATGAAGGTCTAACAACTACTGGAAAACCGATTTCATTTACGTGCTCAATTACTTGTTTTGAAGAATAGGCAATGTAGTTATCTGGTTGTTTTAAATCTAATTTTTGTAGAAGTTTTTTAAATTGGTCGCGATCTTCGGCCAGATCGATCATTTCCGGAGAAGTTCCAATAATTGGAATATTTTGATCTTGTAAGAATTTTGCTAATTTTAGCGGTGTTTGACCACCAAATTGAACGTTAACCCCTATTAATTCACCGTTACTTTGTTCTTTTTTGATTAATTCTAATACATCTTCACTAAAAAGTGGTTCAAAATATAGTCTGTCTGAGGTGTCGTAGTCGGTTGATACGGTTTCTGGATTGCAATTTACCATGATTGCCTCAATTCCGACTTCTCTAAAAGCAAAAGCTGCGTGCGTGCAAGTGTAATCAAATTCAATACCCTGACCAATTCTGTTTGGTCCAGATCCAAGTATTATTACTTTTTTATTGTTGGTTGGGTTAGATTCACAAGATAGAGTATCTAGATTCATTTTTTATTAACGGTAAATAGATTAGGGTAATTAAAAGATAAGCTTACAAAATTCTAGCGACAGAAATTTTAGATGTAAATGGGGTAATTTGAGTGGTGTTTTTTCTGTTGACAGGAAAAACACCGAAAACCCCGATAACATTAGTTACGCGATAGCAGCTTTTGCCACAGGAGCGAATTCAACGTTATCATTAGCAAAATTATCATTTGCGTTTATTGTTTTTGAACGAATGTCATCCGCTTCCGCATTGCTGCGAGGCGACTAACCGGCAGTTTCTCAACCGGGCAAAGTCTGTAGTTTTTCAAATCTGTCGAAAGCTGTGTCACCCCCAATTTTTGTCTTTTAAGATGCAGTAAAACATTTACTAAATTTTGAAAGACAAAATGGTGGAGGTGCTGGGTACTGCCCCCAGGTCCAAACTTGCTATTATCTACAGCATTTATCACCATAGCCATAAAGGCGAATGTATTTTAGTGGAACGTTTTGTAGTATTCAAGTTTTTGTTGTTTTTTGTGGTGCGGTGATTAGTTTTCTTATATTAGCGTTTTATTAATAAATTTTAACCAATAAAAAACTATGCAAGACCTAATCGGATATGATGAAATTATTGAAGATTCTATGAGACAGGTGATTTATCGGACTTTGAAGAAGGTTGAAAAATCTGGCTTGCCGGGTAGTCATTATTTTATGATTACTTTTTTGCTCGACTATCCTGGGGTAAATGTTTCGAAGGCGGTAAAAGAAAAATATCATGAAGAAGTTACGGTTGCTTTGCAATATCAGTATCGTGATTTATCAGTGAAGGATGATTTATTTGAAGTGACGTTGAGTTTTGGTGGTAAATCTGAAAAACTTATTGTTCCTTACGCGGCGGTTACCTCTTTTGCGGATCCTTCGATGAATTTTGCTTTGAAATTTAGGGCTGATTATAGTCATGGTGATTTTGAAGATGACAGTGCTGATATAAAAGAAAAATCCAAAAAAGAAAATATCGATTTATCAGCTAAAGTCATTTCTTTGGATGCTTTTAAGAAAAACCAAAATGACGACTAAATGATTAGTTTCTCTCAAATTATTTTTTGGATTATTACCTATTTAGTTTCTTCGATTCCGTTTGGATTGCTTTTGTCTTTGTTGTTTGCCAAGAAAGATATCAGAGAATTTGGATCAAAAAATATTGGTGCAACTAATGTTACCAGAGTTCTTGGTAAAAAATTAGGCTTTGCTACGTTGATCTTAGATGGCCTTAAAGGTGCTGGTATGGTTATGTTTGGCCGTTACTTTTTTGATGGAACTATTGGTTTGCAAGATTACCTTTATGGAGTGGCTTTTGTGGCAATTTTGGGTCATGTTTTTAGTATTTATTTGAAATTCAAAGGTGGTAAGGGTGTTGCCACGACTGTTGCGACTTTGCTTGCTTTAGATTTAGTATTGGGTGGTTTGGTAATTTTAATTTGGCTATTAATGT
The DNA here is from genome assembly GCA_016778745.1 of Rickettsiales bacterium. Taxonomy (GTDB): domain Bacteria; phylum Pseudomonadota; class Alphaproteobacteria; order Rickettsiales; family UBA1997; genus JADHOZ01. The sequence goes on along the minus strand of JADHOZ010000005.1, from coordinate 25,220 downwards.
TTGCTATTTTTAGAATTTCGGCTTTGTCCGCATTGGTTTCAATATTTGGGGCGGTTATGTTGGTGATTTTTGGTGGATATTCTGTTGTGCAAATAGGTTTTATGTCTTTGGTTTTTCTTTTGATCGTGGTTAGGCATAAAGATAATATTGTAAAACTAAAAAATGACTTCAAGAGATAAATTAATTGTAGCGCTGGATTTTTCAGATTTTCCAAGAGCGATGGATATGATTGAAAAACTTGGTGACGAAGTGGAATTTTATAAAGTTGGATTGGAGTTGCTTACGGGTAATAATCTTGGTAGAGATAATGATTGTTTTAATGTGATTAATTATTTGAAACAGAAAAATAAGAAGATTTTTGTCGATTTTAAATTTCATGATATCTCAAATACTGTTGGTGCAGCTGTGAGGAATTTGTCAAAGCTCGGTGTTGATTTAATGACAATCCATTGTGGTAGTAAAAACATGATGAAAGCTGCTGCTGATAATAAGGGTGATTCTAAAGTAATAGCCGTGACGGTTTTAACAAATTTAGATGAACATGATCTTGGCGATATGGGTTTTAATCAGAATTTATCGCTTGATGAGTTGGTTTTAAAGAAAGCAAATTTAGCTATTGAATGTGGCATTGATGGCGTAGTTTCCTCGGCTCTAAGGGCAAAAAATCTTAGAGATAATTTGGGAAATGATTTTTTAATTGTTAGCCCTGGAATCAGGCTTGGCGGTGATGTCGATGATCAAAAACAAGTAGCCGATGTTAAAGCGGCGATAGAAAATGGCGTTTCGTATCTAGTGGTTGGAAGACCAATAACTAAAGCAATCAATCCGAAAGAATCAGCCAAAATTTTTCAAAGTCAAATTAGTCAATTTTAATGTTAGTATCCAATGTATTATCACACATTGACGTGGATTATGAGTTGATAGGAGACATTGAAGATAGTGATATTACATCCATTGAAATAGATTCTAGGCGTGTACAAGAAGGGTCGATTTTTGTAGCTCTAAAAGGAGAAAAATTTGATGGTCATGATTTTATTGATGATGTAGTAAAAAAAGGAGCAAAATTAGTTGTAGTTAATAGCGATTATGATTGTTCTGGGTTAGGTAATTATGTTAAAACTAATGATGTTTTTGGGGTTTTAATTGATCTTTTAAAGGGATTTTACTCTTCTTTGCCTGATAATATTTACGCCGTTACCGGAACTAATGGCAAAACTTCTATTGTTGAATTTACGCGTCAAATTTTGGGTTTATTAGGTAAAAAATCAGCTAGTATTGGCACTTTGGGTGTTGTTAGTGATGTTGCATTATCTAATAAAATTTCTGACTCAGCTTTAACAACGGCAGATATTGTTAGTTTGTATAAGAATTTAGCGGCACTAAAAAGTGAAGATATTAATGATGTTGCCATTGAAGTTAGTTCAATTGGGCTAGAGCAAAATAGAATTGCGGGGCTTGATTTTGCGGTTGCTTCTTTTAGTAATTTTAGTGTTGATCATCTAGATTACCATAAAACCAGGGAAGAGTATTTTAGATGTAAAATGTTGCTATTTGATGAATTTTTGGGTTCTAATAAGGTTGCTATTTTAAATTCTGATATTTCTGAATTGGGAGATATTTCTGATTTATGTATTAAGAAAAATCATCGAATCATTACCTATGGATATAAGGCTAGAGATTTAAAGATTATTTCGATTAATGCGCAGGATTCTTACCAAGAAGTGAAAGTGGAAATTTTTGGCAATATTTATGATTTTACATTACATGTTAGTGGTGAGTTTCAGGTTTATAATGTGTTATGTGCTTTAGGAAATATATTGACTAAATATGATTTAACATCTGATGAAATTTCTAATTTACTAGGAAAATTTAGTCAGTTAAAAAGTGCAACAGGAAGAATGGATTTGGCGGTAAAATTATCAAATAAAGCTAGAGTGTTTATTGATTTTGCTCATACCCCAGATGCGTTAGAAAACGTTCTGACGTTGGCTAGAAAAGTTGCTAAAAATAGGGTTTGTGTGCTGATTGGTTGTGGTGGAAATCGCGATAAAAGTAAAAGGCCAATTATGGGAGAGGTAGCAAGTAGGTTAGCAGATGTGGTTATCGTTAGTGATGATAATCCAAGAACAGAAGATGCTAGTCAAATTAGAAAAGAAATAATTTCGGGAATTAAGGGGTCCAACTTTCGAGAGATATCACCAAGAAATCTTGCAATTAAAGACTCTATTGCTATGCTCGAAGAGAATGATATTTTAATTTTAGCTGGAAAAGGTCATGAAAAATATCAAATTATTGGTGATAAAAAACATGATTTTGACGAGGTACAAATAGTTAAAGATGCAGTTTTCAAACTTTCCTAAGATAAACTTTGCTGACCTTTACGACACTAACGGCCTTAGAAAAGTTGATTTAGCTTTTAGAGATTTTTTTCACAAGAGGGATAATGATTTATTCTCCAGATTTTATGGTGGTGAAAATTCAAGTGATGTTTTAATCGAGGTTTCTAAAGTTTTAGAAGAATTTATTGCTAAACTTTTTGATGTTGAATATGAGCTTGGTCAATTACAAAAAGAGCATGAAGATTTAGCAATAATTCATGAAGTAAAAAGAAGTTTTGTGCAAAGAAATATTGCTAAAAAGTTTTCAAAAGACGATCTTTTGGATATTGATGGTAGAAAAATATTGCAAAATTTGGGAATAAATTTTGAAGAAATTGATGATCTAGAAATTGAGCTAGCCAAACGAATTTCACAAAATGAAGAAGATGAAAATTTAATTAAATATTCAATTTGGGCTTTATTTTCTTACGATGGAAAAAAATTGCATGAGCTTGGATCATTATTTATTTTGCCGCAAAAAATTGATCATTTTGATCTATTAAAGAAAGATCAAGAGCAAAAATTGAGACAAGATTTCTCTCTTATTGATAAAGGATATAGTTTAAATAGAAGTTTATCTGAGGCAAAATATTGTATCTTTTGTCATAAGCAAGATAAGGATTCTTGCAGAAGTGGTTTGGCAGATAAACAAACAAATGAAACCAAAATTGATCCTTTAGGAATTAAACTGGATGGTTGCCCGTTAAACGAAAAAATTTCTGAAATGAATTTGCTAAAATCAAATGGTTTTGCAATTTCATCGTTGGCAATTGCTGTGGTGGATAATCCGATGATCGCATCAACTGGGCATAGAATTTGTAATGATTGTATGAAATCTTGTATTTACCAAAAACAAGATCCGGTCGATATTCCACAAATTGAAAGTAGGGTGTTAAAAGATGTTCTGAAATTGCCTTATGGTTTTGAAATTTATTCCTTATTAACGAGATGGAATCCGCTAAATTTTGACAATCCATTGCCAAAAGAAAATAATCATAAAAAGATTTTGGTTTGCGGTCTTGGGCCAGCAGGATTTGGTTTTTCGCATTTAATGTTGCAAAAAGGTTATGAGGTTGTGGCAATTGATGGGTTAAAAATTGAACCGCTGGATAAGGAGGTTGTTTTTAAGCCGATCAAATATTTAGATGAAATTTATGAAGATCTCGATTCAAGACTGATTGGTGGCTTTGGCGGTGTTGTGGAATATGGAATTACGCCAAGATGGGATAAGAATTTTTTGAAAATCATTAGATTATTATTGGAGCGAAGAGCGAACTTTAGAATGTTTGGTGGCATTAGATTTGGTTCTTCCATTACCGATAAACAAGCTTTTGAGCAATATGGGTTTGATCATATTGCGCTTTGCTTGGGAGCGGGTCGTCCAAATATTATTCATTTAAAAAATAATTTTGCCAAAGGTATTCGATCAGCGTCAGATTTTTTAATGTCGTTGCAGTTAACTGGAGCCTTTAGAGAAAATTTATTTAGTAATTTACAAGTTAGATTGCCAATTATTGTGGTTGGTGCAGGGCTAACGGCTACTGATACAGCAACTGAAGCTAAAACTTATTATATTACGCAAATTAGAAAATTTGTAAAAAGAGTTAGTGAAATTGGTCTTGAAAATATTTTACCAATTTTAAGTAAAGAAGAAAAAGAAGTTTTAGAAGAGTATTTTAGGGATTATGAAATTTATGAAAAATATGGTGTTGCCGAGGTCTTTAAAAGATCAGGTGAAGTTAAAATTTTATATCGCAAAGAGTTGGCTCAGTCTCCAGCTTACAGACAAAATCATGAAGAAATTAATGCTGCTCTAAAGCAGGGAATTGAGTTTTTTGGAAATATTACGCCACGTGAAGCGGTTTTGGATGATTATGGTCATATTATATCACTAAAATGTGAGAATGGTGAAGAGTTTAAATGTAAATCATTATTGATAGCTGCCGGAACAACCCCAAATATTGCTGCTAAATTAGAAGATAATCTAGATTTTGAAATTGACGCTAATAAATATTTTAAAAAGATATCAAAAGATAGCGTTCTAACAAAAATTGACAAAAATGGCAAAAATTCAGTGAGTTTCTTGGGTGATCTGCATCCTGATTTTTCAGGAAGTGTGGTTAGAGCTTTGGCAAGCGCAAAATTTGCTGCAGATGAAATAGATGAAATATTGAAGAGAATCGAAAAACCAGCGGATGAAAATTTCTTAAATAGAATTGGTGAAGAGTTTAAAGTCAATATTCACCAAATAAACCACCTCTCGAATCATGTGGTTGAAATATTTATTAAAGCTCCACTTCTAGCAAGGAGTACTGAAATTGGTCATATATTTAGATTGCAAAATTATCACACCTTTGCACAAGTTAGAAACGGCCAATTGATGGCCCTTGAGGGAGTTCCTGTAACTGCGGTTAGCGTTGACAAAGAACGTGGTATTATTGGTGGTGTGGTTATTTTGGTTGGCGGATCGACTGAATTAATTAGAAATTTTAGGGAAAGCGAGCCGTGTATTTTTATGGGTCCCACTGGAAAGCCAACTGATATTAGGGAAAATGAAACGGTAGTGTTGGTTGGTGGTGGAAGAGGAAATCAGGTTTTGACTCGAATCGCAAAATTACTAAAATATCAAAAAAATTGCCATGTCATATTTTTTGCTGGTTATCGAAATAAAGATCTTATCGTTCAAAAAGATTTAATGCAGGAATATTGTGATGATTTAATCATTTCTACACAAGAGCGCGATAGTGAGCATTTTAATGGCTTGGTAACGGATGCCTTAGTTGCGTATTTTAAAGATAAAGAGTTACCAGTAGATCGTGTTTTTACAATTGGCAATAACAATATGATGCATGAAGTTGCAAAAATTAGACATCAAAATCTTGCTCCGGCAATTTCAAAGGCTAAATATGCAATTGCTAGTTTAAATTCATCAATGCAATGTATGTTAAAAGGTGTGTGTTCACAGTGTTTGCAAAAAAGAATTAACGATGAGGGTAGGGAAGAATATTTTTATTCTTGTGCTAATCAAGATCAAGATATTGATAAGTTTGATTTTGATTTTTTGCAAAAAAGGTGTGAGCAGAATTCTTTGATGGAGAAAGTTTCAAAAAAATATTTGGAAGCAATAACTAAGCAGGCGTAAATATATGTGACTGGTATTGCAAATAATCAACCAATCACTGATTTATTGGCGCCTTTGATGTTCTTGATTATAGTTTGTAATGCGACCATATGTTCGCGCAAATAAAAAAGGTCTGCATTTTCATGCAGACCTTTTTAAAAAATGAGTGTTAGAAGTTATTAATTTACCACTGTAACTGCCCTTCTATTTTTTGCCCACACCTCTTCATTGTCACCAAAAAATGCTGGCCTTTCTTTTCCGTAAGAGATAACTGTTATTCTGTCTTCAAATACTCCTTTAGAAATTAGATAGTCTTTAGCTGCGTTGGCTCTTCTTTCGCCAAGAGCTATATTATACTCTCTGGTTCCTCTTTCATCGCAGTGACCTTCAATTGTAATATTGATTGATTCGTCGCTTTTTAGCCACTCAGCTTGGATATTTAAAATATCTTTTGCTTGGTCAGTTAGCTCTGAAGAATCGTAAGAAAAGTGAACTCTGTCTTTCACTTCTACTTCCTCAATTTCTTTTTCTGTTTCAGCATTAAGAGCTTCCGCCTCCTCAGAGCTTGAAATTTCTTCAAATTGCTCTTCTTTAACTTGAGGTTCCTGGATTACTTGTTCGTTAGTTTTTACTTTTGATACACATGATGCAAGGGAGAAAATAGCGATAACAAATAATAAGTTTTTAAGCATTACTAACCTCATTTAGTTGATAAAAATTTAAGTTCGAAATCTATTTTGAAATTAATACATGTCAAGTAAACAAATGATAAATTTTTGCTTAAGTTGTAAAGTGATATTTTAATTGTTTTTTGGCTATTTTGTTTGCTATAATAGCAAGGTTGGATTTTAGCCAGCTTTTAAAGTTGGTCGGATTTTAATTTATTTATTCTTAATGGCTCAAGAATCGCGCGGTGCAATAACAACTAGTTCTCCTAAAGTATCTTTGGATTATCATAAAATGGCCCAAGAAAGAGTAGAGCAAATAATAAAAGAACATAATTTAGCAGAATTATATTTTTTGGGAGAGAAAGAAAAAGATGACGAAAAAGAGAAAAAAAGGCTGGAAGAAAATTGGGAAAAATTTAATCGCGAGTGTAAAGGCAGGTTATTATCTCTTTATCAAGAAAAGTTCAAAGAATTAGGAGTTGATCAAAATACAACTGAGGATGGATTATCTTATCTGATGACTCAAGATGGCTTAGATGAGAGGGTTGTTGATGCATTTCGAGCTAGAAAGAGATCGAACTCTAGGCTTGACAAACAAGCTGAGCTGTTTAAGCAAGTTGACGAAATGATGAAAGGTAACGGCCCCAGTTTAATTGATAAGATGCTGCATGATCGCGTGAAGGATCTTCGTGTCGGTTCGAGGGAGTTTGATGCTGCTGTCAGTAATGCTGCTCTTGGTAGAGATTCGGTGTTAACAGCCAATGCTAATGCTCCTCGTTATGCTGAACAAAGGTTAATAAAGCGTAACCTAGAAAGACTTCGCGATGAAAAAGAAGTGTGTCAGTTGAATTTCAATGCAGTTTTAGAAAATGGTAATAATTTAGGTGGTGGCTCCTATGAAGAATTGGATTTGGCGCGACAAAATTTAACATTTAGTAGCGCTGTCTCCAATGCTGCAATGAGTGGAGCAAATTCCTTATTTAATGAATTTCGAAATATTGTTTCTGGTCCCAAAGAACATCATGGCTCTTCCGATAAACAACAATTATCTAACTGGGGTCGTTATAGGGAATTAGAAGAAAAAGAGAGGATCTTGGCTAATTCTTTTTCCGGCAGTATTAATTTTATTAGTGAGGATTCTTTAAATAAGCTCGATGCAATATTAGAAAAGGTACACAGTCAGATAAAGGCTCTTGAGGCGACAAATCCTCGTACTCCTCAAAATAATCTTTGGCTTTACGATCTGAAGCAATATGTAGAGCAAGTTGAAAAGAGTAAGAAGGATCTTAAAAATGTTATGGAAAGCCAAAAAAAATCGGTAGGTAACGAAATCGATAAGTTAAAAGGAAAAACAGATGCTGATATGCAGGAGGCTTTAGATGATAAGAATGCAAGATTAAAGTGGAATCTGTTATGCATGTTGTTGATGGCATCTCCGTTTGCACAAGGTTTGGTGTTTGCAGGGCCTTTATTTGATTATCTAAATTTCTTGGGTGATATTCTTGGGCCCGTTTTTTTGCATGAAGATGGATTTGCTGCTGGATTTGCTTATGCCTTAGAAAATTTCCCTATTTTTGGAGAATTTATTAAATTGATTAGATTTTCGGATGGGGTTGAGCTGTTTTTTAATGAAGTTCCTTTGCTAAATGCTATCACAGGTCAAGGTGGTGTGATTGATGGTTTGACGAGAAATGAGATTTTTACTGGAATAGTAGGTGCTATTAATTTTGAGTATTTATCTTTAGCGGGTATGATTGGTGGTGCAGCTTATTTTGCTACTACTAATTTTAATGCTAGATTTGGCGATGACACAACTAATACTAAGAAAAGTATCAAGCAGATTAGAGAAAAACATTTAGAAAGTTTGAAAAATATTTTAAGTAATGCAGCTAAGGATTCTAAGGCTACTGATGAAGAACACGCCTTTAAATATAATAAGATGGTTGTGGGTTCGAATAGAAATTATTTTAAACAATCTCTTGTGGCGCAAATATTGGAGAAGTCTTTAGATGATCCTATTGGTGGTGATTTAAATGCTGTATTGGATATTTTTAAGGGTGAAGTGAATTTGGACGGTTTAAGCACAAAAGAAGAAAAGATAGATAAGGTTTTGTCATATTTTGACGGTAATGCTGATAGTGAGTTTTTTAAGAAAGCGATGGTTTTTTCTGATGAAATGTTGAAGTGCTCTTCTGCATCAGATGACTATCATCAACGTTATGATCATATTGCAAAAATGGTAGCGTCAAAAGATTTTAGTCAATATTGTTCGATTGCAAAAAATAATTTTGCGATGCGATATTACGAAAGCGAGATGAATTCACTTCCGTACGTGCCTGTGGGTAGATTAAGAGAAATGTCTAAGCTTAATGAGGCGGGTAATTTCTCAGAAGCGGAGAGAGTCGGAGGAGAGTTGGGTGAAACAATTGCGCTTGAGAGATCGCGCATTGATAGAGATAATAATATGTTCTTTAGACCTAAGTCTATTGTGGCTCCAAATTATCATGAACAGGTTAAATCAAGTGGGAAAACGGGAAATTTGAGTGGAATTAATTCGTCGGGGATAGCTCGTGAGTAAGATGAAATATTATTATATTAAAACACAAAAGGAGTTAGATAATTTAGTCTCGGAGATTAAGAAATCTAAAATAGTGGTTTTGGATACTGAATTTACTAGAAGGGTGACGTATTATCCGATTTTATCTTTGATACAAGTTGGAGTTATTGGCAAAAAGAAAGAATTATTTTTGATTGATGCTTTGGATGGTTTGAATCTGAAAGGTTTTTTGAAATTGATATCAAGCAAAAGAATATTAAAGATTTTACATAGTGCAAAGCAGGATTTGCAGATTTTTTATAAAGCATCTGGGTCTTGGCCTAAAAATGTTGCGGATACGCAAATTATGGCAAATTTGGCAAATTTTAAATTTAATAGTGGTTATTCGTATTTGGTTGAAAAGATTTGTGGTGTTGAGTTAGATAAAGCCGAACAAAATAGTGATTGGCAAAAAAGGCCGCTTAGTCAATCGCAAATTGATTATGCTTTGTTGGATGTGGAATATTTATATGATGTGTATTTGGCATTGCATCAACGTTTAGAAGATCTGGGTCGAATATCTTGGCTTGGTGATGAGATGGAAAATGTGATAAAGGATTATTTGATAGTTGATGATAGTAATTTATTTAAAAAATTCTCATTTCGTGGTAGAAGTTTTAGGGAAAGCGAAATACTTAAAAAACTAATTTTGCACCGTGAAAAATGTGCTAGAAAAGCTGATGTTCCGCGCCGACATTTTTTGCGTGATGAGCATTTGGATAAAATGGTTCGATTGTCAAAGATGCCAAGAAAATTAGATGATAAATATCAAAAAGAATTTGAAAAAATTTTAAAAAGTCGTATCAGAGAAAGAAAAAAGGATAAACCTATTCTTGATTTCAAAGAAATATCTTCTAAAAAATCAAAGCATCATAAGGCTAAAAGACTGATTTCAAGAAAAGCAAATGAAATGGATATAGCGGCAAATATTTTGCTTAATGCCAATCAGCTAAAAGACTTACTTGAAAAGAATCAAAAGTTTAAAGCAATAGTTTTTGGATGGCGTTATAAAATATTTGGTAGAGAACTTAGAGAAATTATTAATAACTAAAATTATGAGAAAAATAATAGCGGCGAATTGGAAAATGAATCATTCTTTTGATGAGTGTGATGAATGGTTGGATGCTTTTTTTCAAGGTTATGCGCAAAATATTAATCAATTTCAAGATAGAGATATTATCGTTTGTCCACCGCATATTTTGCTTGACTATATTGATAGTGAGTTGATGGAAGATTCAATGAAGCATTTGGATGCGCTTATGCAGAAGCAAAATAAGACATTAGAAGATTTTAGCGAAGAGGAATTAAATGGCATTATTCTTGGTTCCAGACCAATAAAACTTGGTGCTCAGGACTGTCATGACAAACAAAGCGGATCTTATACGGGCGCAATTAGTGCTGACATGTTAAGCAAAGTTGGTTGTGAATATGTCATTGTCGGACATAGTGAGAGAAGAGAGGGGTGTTTTGAAAAAAGTGAGCTAATTTCTAGAAAAATTGCTTGTGCTTTGGAATCAAAATTGACGCCAATTATTTGCGTTGGTGAAAGTAGAGATGTGAGAGAAAAGAGAGAGCATTTAGCATTTATTGAAACGCAAATTGAAGAAACATTAGCTAGTAATAGCGGTTTTGGAAAATTAGTCATTGCCTATGAGCCAATTTGGGCGATTGGAAGTGGATTAGTGCCAACTAATGAAGAAATAGCAGAAGTTGCTAATCTAGTTAAAAATTTATTTGAACAAAAATATAACGACATAGCTAAAGAGCATTATTTGTTATATGGAGGTTCGGTAAAGGAATCAAATGCAACATCAATTATGGAAATTGACAATGTCGATGGTCTTTTAGTTGGCGGCGCCAGTCTAAAAGCGCAAGAGTTCCTAAATATTTGCTTAAGTTAAGTAATTTAGCAACTCGGGATCTGATCCCGAATTGCTAAATGTTACAATTTTAGTTAAAAAATAATAAATAAATTATGACAAAATTTAGAATAGAATCTGATTCATTTGGAGATATTAACGTCCCTGAGGATGCTTATTATGGAGCGCAAACTCAGCGCTCTGTACAAAATTTTCCTATTTGCAATGATAATCCTGGGCATAAGGTTCCAAAAGAAGTTGTGCGTGCAATGGTTTATGTTAAAAAAGCTGCTGCTCTGACTAATAAAGACTTAATGGCTAATGATTCGGATGCTACAGAATTTAAGAAGTTTTCTCCTGATATTGCTGACAAAATTGTGGATGCTGCAGATACTATTTTGGCGGATTTTGATCATTTTTATGTCCATCATTTTCCGTTAGTTACTTGGCAAACTGGCTCGGGTACCCAAACTAATATGAATACTAACGAGGTGATTGCGTCAGTTGCTAATGAAAAAGTCAACGGTATAAAAGGTGGAAAAGATCCGGTGCATCCAAATGATCATTGTAATCTGGGTCAGTCTTCAAATGATACGTTTCCAACGGCAATGAATATTGCTGCTGTGATTGCAACTTATGAAAAACTTTTGCCAACGTTGGTTAGGTTTTCAAATGAACTTGGTAAAAAAGAGGTTGAGTTTCAAAATATTGTCAAAATTGGTAGAACGCATACTCAAGATGCAACTCCAGTAACTTTGGGTCAGGAATTTTCGGCTTATAAAGTACAAGTTCAAACTGCTGCGGTCTTTGTATCTCAGGCCATTGCTTATGTTGTGCATTTAGCGCAAGGTGGAACGGCAGTTGGAACCGGGCTTAATTGTCATCCGCAATTTGCTGAGAATTTTGCAAAAAAAGTTACGGAAGTATCTGGCTTGAAAGATGTCTATCAAAAACTTTTAAACATGGATTTGGGGCGCACCACTATGTCTGACGGCAGTTCGAAAGTTAAAGATTCCAACCTATTTAAGCTTGGTTTGGAATATGGAGATGGTTTTTATACTAATAAAAACAAATTTTTTGCGCTAGCGTGTAACGATGAGTTGGTGAATTTATCTGGGTCGTTAAATAATGTCGCTGTTTCAGTTATGAAAATCGCTAATGATATTAGATTTTTGGCTTCGGGTCCAAGGTCTGGTTTGGGTGAGATTTTGTTACCAGAAAATGAGCCAGGCTCTTCGATTATGCCTGGTAAAGTTAACCCGACACAATGTGAAGCTTTGACTATGATTGCTTGCCAAATTATGGGAAATCACACTGCGGTAACTGTTGGTGGGTCAAATGGTCATTTTGAGCTGAATGTGTTTAGACCGATGATTATTAGAAATGTGATTGAATCTATTAATCTTTTGTCTGATGGAATTAGCAGCTTTATTGACCAATGTTTGGTTGGAATTGCTCCTAATGAACAAAGAATTCAGCAACTGTTAGAACAATCTTTAATGTTGGTAACGGCACTTAACCCCTATATTGGTTACGATAATGCTGCTAAAATTGCGAAAAAAGCACATAAAGATGGATCTACGTTAAAAGAAGCGGCTTTGGAGCTGGGTTTGGTTAGTTCTGAAGATTTTGATAAATGGGTTGATCCTAAAAAAATGGTTTAATATGAGGTTAAAAAATGGTTTCTCAAAACTATTGAATTCAGACTAGAAATTAGCTCTGTAAAAAAGTTTTATTAAATGAATGTATGTTTGACATTGTAATAATTGGTGGATCATTCGCTGGTATGACGGCTTCACTTTCCTTGCTGGAAAAGGTTGGAAATTTGAAGATTGCTATTATTGAAAAGAATGATTTACAAAATGAAGAAAAAAAAGCGGATGGTCGGGCTTATGCGATTTCTTCTAAGTCGTTAGATTTATTTAGGAGAATTGGTATTTATGATGAGTTGCAAAAGGTTGCTGGGAAGATTGAGGATATAAAAATTACCGATTATAAATCGCCATTTTTTTTAGATTTTATCGGTAAGGAAGTAGATGAAAAAGAAGGTCAATTGGGGCAAATTATTGAGAATTATCACATCTTTAATGCATTGCGAAAAAAGGTTTTGGAAAATGAAAATATTACCTTATTTGCGCCTAATTCTTATGCGGATATTGAGTTTGGTAATGAGTCAACAAAGGTAATATTAGATAATGGCAAGGTTTTAGAAAGTAAGTTAATATTAGGTTGTGATGGTAGGTTTTCTGAGTTGAGGCAAAAATATGATATTTACACGGCGACAAAAAATTATTATCAAAAGGCGATTGTTTTTGCAATTAAACATGCAAAAAAGCATGACAATGTTGCCTGGGAAAAGTTTTTGCCTGGTGGTCCATTGGCTATTTTACCGTTTCACAATCAAAATGAATCTTCAATTGTGTGGATTTCTAGAGATGAATTAAGTGAGGCAATTTTTGCGTTAGACGAAGAGAATTTTAAGCAGCAATTGATGAAAAAAATGGATAATTGTTTGGGTGAAGTTGAAGTTATTTCGAAGAAATTTATTTATCCGCTAACTTTGGTTGAGGCTGAGAAATTTTACCATGAAAGGCTATTATTAATTGGTGATGCTTCTTGCGCAATACACCCAATTGCGGGGCAAGGCTTTAATTTGGCAATCAGAAATATTGAGATTTTGGCTAATTTGATAGCAAAAAGTGATGGCGTTTTGGATAAGAATCTAATTGTATCATTTAATAAAAAAGCTAAAATTGCAGCCAAGAAAATGGTGATTGCAACGGATGTTTTAAACTCAATTTTTGAAACAAAATGTGGGGTTATTGGGATTGCTAGGGATATTGGTTTGGGTGCAATAAATAAATTGCCAAAATTAAAGAAGATATTTATAAAATCCGCAGGCGGATTTTAAATTTAATTGTTATGTGGCTTTACAAAATATTATCAGTTTTATCTTTTCCAATTGTTGAATTATGGATTTTTTGGCGTATTTTTAAGAAGAAAGATGACCCTGTGCGCTTTAAAGAGAAATTTGGCGTCGCTACTCAGGAAAGACCTAATAATGAGGTAATCTGGATTCATGCAGTTAGTGTTGGCGAGGCGAAGTCTGCTTTGTCTCTGGTGGATGAAATTTTAAAGAGAGATAAAAAAGTTTCGGTTTTGTTAACAACAACCACCTTGACTTCGGCAGAGATCGTTGGGGAGTATGCGAAGAAATCTGGCGGCAGGTTGATTCATCAATTTTGTGTTTTGGATTTGCTTTATCAAGTACGTAGTTTTTTAACGTTTTGGCAGCCATCAAAAGTGATATTTTTGGAATCGGAAATTTGGCCTAATATTATTAATGAATCTAAAAGATTGGGTGCAAATATTTACTTGGCAAATGCTAGAATGTCGGACAAATCAGCAAAAAGATGGCAATATTTACAATATTTTTTCTGGGGAATATTTGATATGTTTGATGGAATTATTGCGCAAAGTAAAGACGATAAAGCAAGATTTGAAACATTAACTAAACAAGAAGTTGCTTTTGTTGGAAATTTGAAAGCGCAATTTAGAGAGATTGAATATGACAGAGATAATCTGGTGTCATTGCAAAATAAGATTGGTAAAAGGCCAATATTCTTGGCGGCTAGCACTCATCGTGGTGAAGAAGAAATTATTATTGACACTCATTTAAAATTAAAAAAAGACTTTCCAGATATTTTAACAATTGTGGTAATTAGACATCCGAATCGGGCTCATGAAGTTGAAACATTGTTAAAGAAAATATCCTACGCAAAAAGAAGTAGGAAAGAAGAGGTTAAAAATGATAAAGAATTATATTTGGTTGATACAATTGGTGAGCTTGGAATATTTTATAAATTAGTGAATTTTGCCTTTATTGGCGGTTCTTTGCAAGAAATTGGTGGGCACAATCCGCTGGAACCAATTATGCTTGATACAGCCGTAATTAGTGGTGAGCATGTGTTTAATTTCAGGGAAATTTATGATGATTTGGTAAAAAAAAGTGCGTGCATTATGGTGAAAGATTCTTCCGGTCTTTACGAAACAGCAAGATATTTTATTGCTAACCCTTCAGAGGCAAAAGATTTAGCAAAAAAAGCGAAGGTGAGCTTTGATTTGTCAAAAGATGTGGCGCGCAGCATAGTTGATTTGGTACTGTAATGGGTTTTAAGAAAATTTACAAAATGGCGGCGAAGAGAAAAGGTGGTGAAGATGTTTTATTGTCAATGTTGCCTGGTATTTTGACAAAAAAAGAGTTAGAAAGAATCCCCGATGATCGTTTTTTAGCAGCAATGTGTCGTGTTGTTAACCAAGCTGGCTTTAACTGGAGTGTCATTAATAATAAATGGCCGCAATTTGAGGAAGCATTTTATCATTTTGATATTTTAAAACTTTATTCTTTATCACTTGAAGAATGGGAAGCCTATCTTAAGGATAAGAGGGTCGTGCGAAACTGGCAAAAAATTAAGGCGTTAATGAAAAATTTAGAGTTGGTTTATTCGTTGCGACAAACGCATGGTAGTTTTGCTAAGTTTATTGCTAATTGGCCAGAGAGTGATCAGATTGGTTTGATGGATTTTCTAAAAAGAAATGGTTCACGACTTGGTGGTAATTCGGGAATGTGGTTCTTGAGATTTAGTGGCAAGGATGCCTTTATTCTGACCAGAGATGTTGTTTTAGCTTTGATAAATGCTGGAGTTGACGTGAATCAAAAAATCACTAGCAAAAGAGATCTGAAAAAGGTGCAAGATACATTTAATGAATGGCATCAGGAGACGGGACTGCCATATTCGCATTTAAGTAGAATTGCCGCCTATTCAATTGGCGTCAACTATGAAAGCGTTTATGTGAAGGAGCAAATTACTAAATTTAGCTTTCTGGATTAGGCTATTTAGCGACAATTTTACCTTTGGCAGTTTTTTCATGAAATTCACCGACAAATTCATACTCACCTTTTTTTAGGGCTTTGATTTTGAACTTTGCTGATTTATTACCGCCAATGATTTTTTCAATTCTTAGATCGTGACTTTCGAATTCTTCAATTGTTTCGTCTTGATTATTGACAAGTAAAATGAATTTCTCATCAGCCTTTACTTCAATCACTTCTGGAGAGAATTTGTGATTTTTAATAGTCGTTGTATATATTGGTCTTGCGGCAAAAGATGCGGTAGAAGCAACAGTGAATAATAATGTGAATAAGATTTTCATAGTTTTGTTAGTTAAATTTTAATTCACTTTATTATCGTTATAATTGATAATCAATATCAATTATCAAAATAATTTCGCAAGATCGCGTATATGTTTTATGGTGATAAAATTCATTTCTTTTAGGTTCTTTTTTAGATTGCTGAAGTTTTTGTTTTTTTCATTTGCTTTGGGAATAATACAATTTTTGAATCCTAATTTTGCTGCCTCCTTAAGTCTACTCTCCAAGTCTCCGACCATTCTTACTTCGCCACTTAAACCGATTTCGCCGATTGCTATGGTAGAGTCAGGTAGAGGTTTGTCTTTTGCTGCGGAAATGAGTGACAGGGCTACGGCTAAATCTGCTGCAGTTTCTTCTATTTTTAAGCCGCCAACTATGTTTAGATACACTTCTTTGTCGAATAAATTTAGGCCGAAGCGATTTCCTAAAACGGCTATTATCATGGCAAGACGGTTTGTGTCCCAGCCTACTACCGCACGTCTTGGCGTTGGCATGAATGATGGTGAAACGAGGGCTTGGACCTCAACTAATATTGGTCTGGTGCCTTCAACTCCGGCAAAGATTGCAGTGCCGCTGGTTTCTTGTTCGTAAGAAGTTAAGAAAAGTTCACTTGGATTGGATACTTCCGATAAACCAATATCATTCATTTCAAAAACACCAATTTCGTTCGCAGGGCCGAAGCGGTTTTTTTGCGCCCTTAATATCCTAAAATGTAGATCTTTTTCACCTTCGAAATAAAGGACGGTATCAACCATATGTTCTAAAACTTTCGGGCCAGCAATTTGACCGTCTTTTGTTACATGGCTGACAATTAATAAAGTAATATTATTTTTTTTGGCAAAAATTGTTAACTCACCTGCGGCAGCGCGTACTTGTGATACAGTGCCTGGAGCGGAAGATAATTCTTCTAAAAACATTGTTTGAATTGAGTCAATGACAACGATTGTTGGTTTTTCGTCTTTTGTAATGGTTGAAACTATTTCTGACACATTGGTGGTGGAGGCGAGGTCGATTGAATCTTCGTTAATGTTCATTCTATTGGCGCGTAGTCTGACTTGATCAACCGACTCTTCGCCAGAGATGTAGATGATTTTATTCTTTTTTGCGAGCGTTTCGGCGGTTTGTAGTAGTAAAGTTGATTTTCCAATTCCTGGATTGCCACCAATTAAGACAACCGATCCTTGCACTAAACCGCCACCTAAAACGCGGTCTAATTCGCTAATATTGGTTTTTAGGCGTGGAAATTCTTGGGCTTTGCCACTTAATTTGACTAAATCTATTTTGTTGCTGGCTATTTTGCTGTTGGAACTTTTTTTGTTTTTTGGAGTTTCGCTTATTCGAGTAAAATGTGTATTTGCGCCACCTTGCGCAAATTCTTCAACTAATGTGTTCCATTCTCCGCAATCGGGGCATTTTCCGGACCATTTAAAGTGAACTGCTCCACAAGATTGACATGAATAGGCGGTTTTTTTTGACATAGTTTGTTCGTTTCGCAACTATTTATTGTTAATTTTGCTTTCGCGCTTGTCCTTTTGAAGGAGCTGCTGATGAAATTCTTTAAAGCGTTAAATTTTTAAAAGAAAGAGAATTTTATTTCTCGCTTCTTAAGTATCCAGTCTGTATTAAGTAGATTTACTCGTAATAATTTTTTCTTCTGATGCTAAATAAATTAAAGAAATTGCTAAAAGATCAAAAGATCGATTATTTATTACTTCCTAATTCTGATGAATATTTTTTGGAATATCTACCAAAAAATAAGAAAAAAGTGCAGGCGTTGACTGGTTTTAGCGGGTCTAATGCTTTTGTGGTTTTTGGTTTGAGCAAGTCTTATTTTTTTACCGATGGAAGATATTTGCTGCAGGCTAGGGAAGAGCTTGATATGGATGAATTTGAGATTGTGGACATGGCCAAAAAAATGCCTTTTACGTTTTTAGAAGAAGAGTTGAAAGATAATGAGGTTGTGGCCTTAGATTCGAAATTATTTAATGTTGTTGGGGTTAAAAAGTTACAAGAAGTTACAAAGAATCTCGGCGCTTCGTTAAGGTTTTTGGATGAAAATGATGATATTAAAGGCATTTTTCAAAAAAAGTTACAAAATGTTACGCAGTCACGCGCTTACAATTTAGATAAGAGATTAGTTGGAGTAGATTCTTTGACTAAAAGAAGAGTCATTGCTGGGCAGATGAGTGGGGAGTTAATGTTGGTAGCAAAGCCGGAAAATATTTGCTGGTTGCTTAATTTGCGTGGTAGTGATTTAGAAAACACACCTTTGGTTTTGGCTTATGGGATTTTATTTAAGGATGGGAGTTTTGATTTATTTATTGATGAGAAAAAGATAACAAATCTAGATGATGAAAATTTGATTAATGTGAATTTTATACAAGAAAATTGCTTGGATTTACGTATTAACGTTTTATCAAAAAAATATTCTCGAATTCAAATTGATAAAAAATATTGTAATTACTTTATTTACCAGATGCTTGAAAATAGTAATTTTGAGATTGTTACACGTACAGATCCGATTGAATTAGCTAAGGCTATTAAGAGTGATATTGAGATTAGATCTATTAAAAAGACGCATGAATTAGACGGTTTGGCACTAACGAAGTTTTTATGTTGGCTGGATTTGGAGGTTGCCAAAGGAAGGGAGATTGATGAAATTTTGGCGGCAAAAAAATTATTGGAGCTTAGAAAAAAATCCAAAGCCTTTCTTGCGGAGAGCTTTCCAGCTATTTCGGCATTTGGTAGTAATGGTAGTGTCATTCATTATCATCCGAGCGTAAAAACCAATAAAAAGATTGATGATTCAAGTTTGTATTTGATTGATTCTGGAGGACAGTATTTAGATAAGGAGCTTTTGGGCACAACGGATGTGACTAGAACCGTTTCTTTTGGAAAGGCGACTGAAGAACAGATATTAGATTTTACACGTGTGTTAAAAGGGCATATCGCTCTTGCTAGGGTAAAATTTTCCAAAGGAACAACGGGGTGTAATTTGGATATTTTAGCGAGATTTCATTTATTGCAAGATAGTAAAGATTATGCGCATGGAACCGGGCATGGAGTGGGATGTTTTCTATCGGTTCATGAAGGGCCATGTAATATTTCTAAAAGATCTCATCAGGAATTATTGCCAAATATGGTTTTATCTAATGAACCAGGCTTTTACAAGGATGGAAAGTATGGGATTAGGATTGAGAATTTGGTTGTGGTGAAAGAAATAGATGAGTCTTTACTTGGTTTTGAGACTATTTCTTTGGCACCAATTGATCCAAAATTGATTGATTTCAAAATGTTGACTTATCCGGAGAAGAAATGGTTGAAGCGGTATCATGAAAATATTTTGGATGTTGTGGGTGGTGATCTTAGCGGAGAAGAAAAAGACTGGTTAGAGAAGATTGCAGATCAATATTGTTAATCATGAGAAAAAAGATATTAATAATTTATGGCAAGGATATTAATTATATTCACAGAGTTGTGAATAAATTACACGATTCTACCTATGACTTAGATCAAATAAAATTGGCTGATTTTTGGCAGAGAAAGCATGGCGACGGAGAAGTTTTTGATCAACAATATGACCAAATTATTATTCATGCCCATGGAAATCGTGGTCTTTTTGCCGAAAATGATGGTCTTGAAATTAGGCAGGCCACGAGGTCGGGTCATATTGTATCGTCTCAAGATGGCTTACTTCTTAAAACAGCGTCGGTGGTTGAGCTTTGCTTGCAAAATAGTGCTAATATTATTGTTGATTCATGTTACGCTGGTGCGGTGATGAAAGACTTGGCTTTGTCTGATTTGGCTTGTCGGGCTGGCGTGGTTGTCTTGTCTTATGGCGGTTCAAAACATACTATTATTCAAGATGAAGGAAAATATTTAATTGAAGCAGAATTGCGAGACAAAGGAATACAAGAAGTTATCGCGCAAGCGTATCGAATTTCTCCTGACACGATTGGTTACATGGTTAATGGCGCAATATCAAAACTAGGTGCGATAAAGATTGAGGATGGCAATGTTATCCGAAAAAAATCAATTTTGATTCGTAGTTCGCTTTCTTGGGAAGAGAAAATAGAGGAAAGGATTATATTTGATCATGAAGGTATTTCGAGTTTAGGCGCTGACTTTAAAGTAATTGCATTTGGGCTTGCGATTTTTAGAAATAAGGAACGTGATGCTAGGTTTTGGTACGAAACTGGTTGCAATGTGCATGCGAAGGTTTTTCGAGCTGGAGAAAGTGAAGCAATAGGTAATTTATGTGCACTAGAGGGAAATGTTGAGCGTTTAAATTTACTCATGAAAATTTGCGGGGATCAGTGCGATAAGGCATCTTTAATATTTAGTGCGTCCGTTAATTCTTGTATCGAAGCCATGGAGTATTTAATTGGTATTTCTGATCCAAAAGATTTAAACCTTGAGTCATTAAGGATTGAAAAAAACCCTTTGATGCGAGCGGCTTTTCATGAAAAGCGTGATGTGCTTGATTGGTTTATTAAAAATCGATCGTCGGATGAAATAGCGATGGGTTGTGATGCTGTGGTATCAATGATTTTAAAACCACTTGAGAAAGAGGTAATGGCATGCTTATTTCCAATGATTGTGGCATCTGGTAATGTTAAAGCGGTTGATAATTGTTTAAAAAGTGAGGTTATTGACATCAATGCGAAAGCGGAAAACGAGCAAACACCACTCATGATTGCCGTTGGTCTTGAAAGTAATGTCATATTAAAAAAGATTGCATCTAGGCTATCATGGGAACAGATTAAAGAAAATTTTGATAGTATTTTGGAGGGTGATTTGCAATCTCAAGGTCAGAAATTGTTAGTTTATTGTACTGAGTGTGTAGAGACTTTGGATAGTTATGCGGATAGAGTTCTTCAGAAAAAAGATTTAAAGAAAATTGCAAAAGATTTTAGTAAAAAAGGATGGGACGTGCCAGAAAAATTTCAAACTACTAGCGTTTGTAGTGTCATGTAAGATAATTTATGGTGTGGTTTTTTTGCAATTTAGAATTTTTTATTTTCTAAACTAAAATTTGAACATAGTGTTCAAATTTTAGATAATTTTTTGACTCTTCTAGTCCGAAGTCTTTATTGCTGATGGTTTGAGGTGAAATCTGGTGGGTGGATATTTGTTAAATTTTTGTATTTTTTATTGGATTTATCAGTTCAGAATCGAAATTGTTATTTTGGTTTGTTTGGTTAAGGAGATATTGTGTGCGACAGAGATTAGAGGAGTTTATTTATTATCATTTGACTCGGGTTCGTGTTGGTTTTAGTGGGAGAATAATTGGGTTAGAAGATCGGCGTTGAAGTTGGTTATTTCGAATATTTCAAAGGAATTGTACTGTTAGGATTGTAGGGGGGTGGTGTTTGGTAATGTTAATTGCAATATCCTGTGGTACTTTTTAGTAAAATAAATGGTATTATTTGGTTTCCTTTAAATAAATCTCGCTACCTTTATTTTTGAATTCTTCACTCATTTTGTCCATTCCCTTTTGCGCTTCTTCCTGTTGTTTTGCATAATCGCGAACGTCTTGGGTAATTTTCATCGAACAGAATTTTGGTCCGCACATTGAGCAGAAATGGGCGACTTTGGCACCGTCAGCTGGCAGAGTTTCGTCATGAAAAGACATGGCTTTTTCGGGGTCTAGGCTAAGGTTGAATTGGTCGTGCCATCTAAATTCAAATCTGGCCTTTGAAAGTTCGTCATCGTGAAGTTTGGCTAATTTATTGCCTTTTGCTAGGTCAGCAGCGTGAGCCGCTAGTTTGTATGTTATTACACCTTCCCTTACATCTTCTTTATTGGGTAGACCTAGATGCTCTTTTGGAGTGACGTAGCAAAGCATTGCTGTTCCAAACCAACCAATCATTGCAGCGCCAATTGCTGAAGTGATGTGGTCATATCCTGGGGCGATGTCAGTTGTTAATGGACCTAATGTGTAAAATGGAGCTTCGTGGCACCAGTCTAATTGTTTGTCCATATTTTCTTTAATTAGGTGCATTGGAACGTGCCCTGGACCCTCAATCATAACTTGGCAATCTTTTTCCCAGGCAATTTTTGTTAGCTCACCGAGTGTTTTTAGTTCTCCTAATTGCGCTGCATCATTAGCGTCTGCAGTGGAGCCCGGTCTTAGGCCATCACCCAAAGAGAAGCTGACATCATATTGGTTTAATATGTCGCAAATTTCATCGAAATGTGTGTAGAGGAAGTTTTCTTTGTGATGGGCTAAGCACCATTTTGCCATGATTGATCCACCTCTAGATACGATACCTGTTACACGTTTTGCAGTGAGTGGCACATATTCCAATAATACGCCGGCATGAATAGTGAAATAGTCAACGCCTTGTTCGGCCTGCTCAATTAGTGTATCTTTGAAAATTTCCCAGGTTAAATCTTCGGCTACGCCGCCAACTTTTTCTAAGGCTTGATAAATTGGAACCGTTCCAACTGGAACTGGGCAATTTCTGATGATCCATTCGCGAATATTGTGAATATTTTTTCCGGTGGAAAGATCCATCAAGGTGTCGGCACCAAAGCGTGTGGCCCAGATCATTTTTTCTACTTCTTCTTCTACGCCAGAAAAGATTGCTGAGTTGCCAATATTGGCGTTGATTTTAACTAGGAAGTTACGACCAATTATCATTGGCTCTGATTCGGGGTGGTTGATGTTATTGGGTATGATTGCTCTTCCTGATGCTACTTCATCTCTAACAAATTCAGGGGTGATGATTTCGGGGCAAATTGCACCAAATTTTTCGCCATGATAGGCTGGAGAATTTTTTAGCAATGCTTCGCGATTCATATTTTCACGAATGGCTACATATTCCATTTCTTTAGTAATAATTCCGGCTTTGGCGTAAGCCATTTGAGTTGGTTTTTTACCTTCTTTTGCTTTTTTGGGTGTGAAATGTGAGAGGTCAAACTCTGGGGCTGACGGTTTGGTTTTTCCTATTAAAATACCATTATCTTCTGGTTTTACGATTCTACCTTGATATTCCTCAACGTCGCCTCTTTCATTAATCCAGTTTTCACGCAGTTTTGGGAGGCCTTTGTTGACATCAATGTTATTTAGATAATTTTGGTCGGTGTATGGCCCCGATGGGTCGTAAACGCTAAATTCTTTTAGATCAGAAGTTTCGGAGAGTTTGATTTGACGCATGGCAACTTTTACATCGCCAAATCTGTTACTTTGAATATAAATTTTTTTTGAGGCCGGTAAAGGGCCAAGAGTAATTTTATTGCTTATTTTTGACATCTATTTTTTTTTAAACATTGCTAGCATGCGCCATGTAACGAAGAATCCACCAAATATATTAATTGACGCAATTGTGATTGCGATGAAGCTAAATATGGATATTTCGTTAAATACTGCACTTGAACCAAGTGCAATCACGGCACCAACAACAATGACACCGGAAATTGCATTGGTAACAGCCATCAAGGGAGTGTGAAGAGCTGGCGTAACCTTCCAGACCACAAAATAACCCACAAAACACGCTAAAACAAAAACGAAAAGGCCAAAAATTGTCGGGTCAATTAAATTTGAATGAGACATAGACTTGTAATTTTATTGTGATTAGTGCAATGTGTAATCATTTTGTAAATGTTAGGCAGCATATATTTTTAATTAGCTGTTTGTCAATTGATAAATACTAAAATTAAAAGTTTTTTGACTTTACTAATGGTGTCATTGAATTAAAAACTGGTTTATCGCAAGTAAAAGAAAATAATTGAGTTTTATGACATCTAATAGGATATTTTTTTATCAATTTCTCTTAACAACATTCCTATTTATTGCTTTTCTAAATAGTTCTGAAGCTAAACTCACAATACCACAAGCTCCTAAATCGTTTATATTGGATCAAGAACATTTAATCAACGAAGACACGAAGAAAGAAATTCTTGAAATTGTAACCTCCTTGTATCGCGAAAAGCGAGTTCCGATTGTGATTGTGACAATACCATCTATGGCTTATTACGGTGCGCAATCTTATGGAATAGAAAAATATGCAAGACTGATTTTTGATCAATGGGGATTAGGTTCTAAAGATTTTAATTATGGAATATTATTGCTGATTTCGAAAGGAGATAGAAAAGCCAGAATAGAATTTGGTGCTCAGTGGAATAATGAGTATAATAATGAGGCTCACCATATAATGCAAAAATTGATCATTAGAAATTTTAAAATTTATAATTATTCTAACGGCATTTATATGGGAGTTAAAGGCTTAGATTCATTAGTTCGAGGTGTTAAATTGCCTGGTTTTTTTATAGATATACCAGGGTGGGCGTTGGTTAGCTTCTTCATAGTAGTTATAATGTTAGTTGTATTTGTGATAATTTCATTATTTCGAAGTGGTAGAAGTGGTTGGGGGTGGATGTTATTGGCGTTGTTGTTTAGTATTTTGGTAATTTTTTTAATCTCATTGAAATCAGCTGCTACAAAACCTTATTCAGGTGGTAGTGGGGGAGGTGGCGGTTCAACTGGTAGCTGGTAGAAGGGAATTAATATAACATAAAAGTAAATGTAATGATGAAAAAAGAGATATTAACACCACAACAAATTAAAAATGTTGAAGAGGCTATTAAAAAAGCTGAGAGCAAAACTCGTGCAGAAATTGTCCCGGTTATATCAAATCAATCTGGAAGTTATCAATATTCGCAGTTTATATTTTCTTTTATATTCTCCTTAGTCATTTTCTCAATTTCTTGGCTTAATTTCCAGTCTGTCAAAGTTGATGATTGGGGTAAGTTATCGGTATCAATGAATTTATTTTATATTATATTGATAATATTATTTTCTTTCATTATTGGCGCTATTTTGGCTAAAAAATTTAGAGTCTTAAGTCTATTATTTTTAAACAAAGATGATATGGCTTTTGAAATAGATCGGGCGGCTAAGCAATGTTTTTATGATTTTTCAATTGGAAATACTAAAGGAGCAACGGGAGTTTTGATTTATATTTCCCTTCTAGAAAGAACGGTTATGGTTAAGGGTGATATTAAGATTAGTCAAAAACTAACTCAAAATGATTGGGATAATATTTGCAATTTAATTACTAATGGCATTAAAGAAAATAAAGCTGATCAAGGAATAATCTCTGGAATAGAAGCTATGACGGTATTTTTGGCTGAGCATTTTCCAAGACAAAATGATGACAGTAACGAGTTAGAAAATAAAATTCATTTTATTAACTAAACTGATAACGAGCTCAATAGTATTAGTTGACTTAAAGATTAATAGTGATTTAAAATCCAATGTCTTACAACTATAAGTTAGTTAAATCTACATTATATTTTAAACTTTTGGGACGTCGCCAAGCGGTAAGGCACCGGTTTTTGGTACCGGCATGCGCAGGTTCGAATCCTGCCGTCCCAGCCAG
>JADHOZ010000059.1 GCA_016778745.1 Rickettsiales bacterium | reverse complement strand
CCATAAGAATGATGAGTCCCAAAAGGATCTGGCACAGCGGTCAAAGGTTTACCTAAATTATCACGCACCATCTCTTGATTAGGAACATTGTCTGGTACCTTTCTAAGCCCATCAATATCATCACTAACACAAAACATTTTGGTTGGAATTTCTGGTACGAGCAAAGAAAAAGCATATCGAACATAAGAAGTTCTTACAACTTCACCAAATGTTCCAATATGTGGCAATCCCGAGGGCCCATAACCAGTCTCAAACAAAACATAACCTTTCTCTGGAATCTTATTTTGGATTTTCTTTAAAATTCTTCTAGCTTCCTCAAACGGCCAAGCTTTTGATTTTTGCAATAATTCTTGATTAAATTTCATTCTTTACGCTTATTCATTAACGGTTGAAGGTATTATTAAAGTCTATTAATTTTGCTTTTGCAAGTATTTAGCACTTTGGAGTTAGACCCCAGAGTGCTAAATTTATAATATGATTTCAACAATCTCACCGACTTTACAGTTTGAGCTAACTTCAACATCTAAAAAATTCTCTGTTTTACCCATACCATTTTTTTCAACGAGAACTTTTTGTTGCTTGCCAGCCTGTTTTTTAAGATAATTTTCTAGCTCCTTCTCACCTACCTCACGAAGTATTTTAGCTCTTTCCTTAACAATTGCGCCGTTTATTTGCTTTAACTTCGCCGCTGGTGTGCCTTCTTTTGGTGAATATGGGAAAATGTGGCAAAAAATTAATCCAGCTTCTCTAATTAGATTGACACTATTTTGAAAAGCGTCATCACTTTCTGTTGGAAAACCAGCTATTATATCACAACCAAAGGTAATTTCTGGTCTAATCTCGCGGCATTTTTTACAAAAATCTAAAACTTGCTGCCTGCTGTGACGCCTTTTCATTCTTTTTAAAATAAGATCATCTCCTGATTGCACGCTTAAATGCAAATAAGGCATAAATCGTGGCTCATTTTTTAATAAATCAAAGAAATCTTCATCGTCTAAAAGCTCTGCCACATCCACTGAGGATAATCGTAATCTTGGCAGTTCAGGTACCAATTTTAACAATCTCTTAATCATCTGCGATAAAGATATTTTAATGTCAATATCTTCACCATAACTGGTAATATCAACACCCGTTAGCACCACTTCCTTATGACCATTGACGACTAATTCTTTAATTTTTTCAACAATCTCACCAAATGAAACTGACCTAGAATTTCCACGCCCAAATGGAATAATGCAAAAAGTACATCGGTGATTACAGCCATTTTGAATCTCTAAAAATGCTCTCGTTTGATCTTCAAAATAAGACACAAGTTGTGGAGCCGTATCTTTTACTGACATTATGTCATTAACCTTAATTTTTGAAAATTCAAAATCACTAAGCGAATTATTAATATTTTCTTTGGATTTAAAAAATAACTTATCTTGATGATTTAACTTATCTTCATCTCTACCACTTAAAAACTTGCCACCATTCTTAAATTCATAACTTGCAGGATCACTTTTTTCTTGGTTTCCAAGCACCAAATCAACCTCTTCCATCTTAGCATATTTAGCTGCGTCAGCTTGCGCCGCACAGCCTGTAACCACGACTTTAGCTTGAGGATTTTGTTTTTTTATTTTTCTAATTGAATTTCTAAGGTCACTTTCTGCTTTATTAGTCACCGCACAAGAATTAAAAACCACTAAGTTTTTATCGTCGACATCCTTAATGGCACTTTTGATTAACTCGCTTTCATAAGCATTTAACCTACATCCAAATGTCAGGACCCTATTATCCTCTTCTTCTGTCATCACTTAATATTATGTGGTTAACCACTTTTCTGACCCCCCTAACTCTTGCTACAATATCCAAAGCCTTATTTAACTCTTCTTCATCTGCAGCAATTCCCATAAGATAAACAACACCATTCACGGTATTTATCTTATAATTAGTAGATCTAAGTTGCGGTTTAATTAATAATTTTGTTTCAATCTCCAAAGTTAAAATCATATCCAAAGTCGCCCTAGAAAAATTCTTCGGCCTGTAATTAGGATCTTCCAATAACTGAATTTCATTAATAACCTCTCTAACTCCATCAACTTTCCAAGCTAAATTAACAGCTAATTCTTCCTTTTTAGGATCTCGAACAACGCCAGTAAGTAGTACTCTCCCTTCATTTACCGTAACATCAACAGTATTTTTAAACCCATTCAAACCTTTCCCAGTGTATTTAGTAACAATTTGCGCCGAAATCCAAATATCATCTTTCATATCCCTAGCCGATTTCTCTCGAGTCACCATAGACCCCGTAGCCAAACTACCCACAACAATAGTCTCAACACAAGAAGTCAAACTAACCAAAATCGAAATAATAGCTACTTTTTGAAGAATTTTCATAAACACTCAAAGGAAATTAATTAACCAAAATCAACAATTTTTAACTTAGTATGCAATTCAAACATTGCAAATTATTTTTCTAGGAATTAGATTTTGCTTTCTTTTTTATAAAATCGCATTTATTTGCGGGTGTAACTCAGTGGTAGAGTGCAACCTTGCCAAGGTTGATGTCGAGGGTTCAAGTCCCTTCACCCGCTCCATTTCATAAAAACGCGTTGCTAATCAAAATTAAAGCTAGAATAACCTTGGCAAACCAAAATCCTATGTTTAATACGATTTCTATCACCTACTCCAATCTTATTGAGAAGATCTCTTATTTTCTCAAGCTCTGTCAACACATTATTTTACAACTGCGTTAGAAAACTACCAATGTTTAATAACGAATTCCTCAAAAAAATTAACAACCGGATCATAATTATTATTTTTCAATAGACAAACTTCACTGTGTCCTAAAGAAGGTAGAATGGGTGAGCGAATTATTTGCAAATCTTTAGGAATCATTTTTTCAGGCAAAATAGTGATGCCTAAATTACTTTTAACGGCCGCTACTACCTCATAATAACCATAACTTGAAAATACAATTCTTGATTTAACATTTTTTCTTTTTAATGCACTAATAGCGGCACTACGATACACGCATGGGTTTGGATGTAAAACCAAAGGTATATGTACATTTTGCTTCAGTAAGTCTTCATTACCAACCCAGTATAGTTTCTCTGATGATATTTCAACTCCGATACCAACTTTTTTTGGCTTCTTCATTTTCAATAAAACAACATCTAACTTCTTATTTTTAAAATTTTCATATAAATTAAGTGTCAAATCACATTCAATATGAATTAAAATATTGGGATATTTTGACCTAAACTCGATTAATATTTCTTCCAAAAATACTTTAGCAAAAGTATCGGGGATACCAAAAAAAACCTCACCTTTCAGACTTGTTTTCTTAAAGTTATCCATTGCTTCCTTATGCAATTTATAAATACGCTTTGCATAATCCAAAAACTCTTGCCCACTATCAGTTAACTCCAACTGCTTGCCACGTTTAAATAACGTTTTACCAACCAATTGCTCTAACTTTATAATTTGTTGACTCACGGCTGACTGCGTCCTACCAATCTTATTTGCTGCTTTAGTGAAACTACCTGTTTCTGCTGACAAAATAAAACATTCTAGCGTAATAGTGTCGATACTCATAAGAATTTCTAATAATTATTATTAATATTATTAGTTTTACTTTATGATATTACCTAATTAAAAAAAAGAAATAGTTTAATAAATCATAAAAATATGTTTACACATCTATTCAAATTTGACTCTCTTGCCGCTATTGCAACAACATTAATTATTTTTGTTGCCACCATTGTTCTTTCTTATGCTAAAAAATATCTACGCGGCGATCGCAACCAAAAAAAGTTTGTCACTCTTATTTTTCTAATCACAACATCACTTATTATTACCTTCAGTACTGATAATATCTTTTTACTAGCTGCCTCTTGGTTCACTAACAATTTGTTGTTAGTACAAATCATGGTACATAAAAAAACATGGCAACAATCTCTCGCATCAGGAAGATTAGCCCTAAAAAACTTTATCCTCGGCTTTACTTTTTTAACAATTGCCCTCACGTCACTTTACCTTGAGACAAGAAACACATCTATTCACTCTATCATCAATTACGAAGATATGCGCACAAACACCGCCATTTTTGCTAGTGTATTTCTATTTTTAGCAGCCATGACCCAATGCGCGCTTTTTCCTTTCCAATCATGGCTCATTAGCTCACTCAACTCCCCCACTCCGTCTTCAGCAATCATGCATGCAGGTTTGGTAAATGGAGGCGGCTTGTTATTAGCGCGTTTTTCAGAAATACTCATTCAAGCACCTCTTATCATGCATCTATTTTTTACTATTGCCCTCTTAAGTGCAATTATTGGCACGTTATGGAAACTGATTCAAAGCAATATTAAAGCGATGTTGGCTTCATCTACCATGAGTCAAATGGGATTCATGATTTGTCAATGTGCTATGGGACTATTTCCAGCAGCCATCGCTCACTTATTCTGGCACGGTATGTTTAAATCCTATTTATTCTTATCGTCAGCTGGTGTTGTCAAAGAAAAACGATTAGATCTTGGCTACCCACCCAAAATTTCTGCGTTCCTTACTGCTGTCATATGTGGCTTGGTGGGAATGACAATCTTTGCCTACATTAACCGAATTGATCTCATTCTCATAGAAACAACATTGTTCATTGCAGTTCTTGCCTTCATCATAGCAAGTCAGATCGCTTTAGTGATTATCAATGACCAAATCATTAAAAATTTCATACCCGCCTTAGTCATTTCAGCACTTGCCTCAGGACTCTATGCACTATCGATTGAAATCATTGAACATAATCTCAATACACAATTATTTCATCCACTACCACTGAATATCTTTCATATTAGTGCCTTAGTTATTCTAATAAGCATGTGGATTGCACGTATTTTCTTAGTCAATGCCAATAAAAAACCATCGGCGTTTTTTCAAAAATATTACGTGAAATTACTTAATGCCAGCCAAGCACATTCATCAACGATTACATCTAACCGCAATCTCTACAATAATTAATAACCATTATGAATACGCAACCAAACGAAAAAGCAATACATAAAGCCTGGGAAAAAATTGCCCCAACATGGCCACTACAAAATATCATTGCCTGCAATCCACTCCAAGGATTTGAGCATCTTGAATTTACACAAGCCCTAAAATTGGCTGATAAATATTTTCAACAAAAGGAATTTCCGCTCCATGTTGAAAAAATCAATGAAATCTCTATTAAATGGCTACAAAAATATTTTGATATGGGTCAAGCCACCTTGGCCATGCCAAATAAGGAAGAGGGTTTATATCAATCTTGGAAAAAACTAGTCATATTTGATAAAACACTACACCAAAATAATCCACAACATACTAATCTGTTACGCAATCTAGCCAGTAATTCAAAAGATGCCATTCAACAATCAATAAAAACACTTCATATCAGCGAAAAAGATGAAGAAGTATTTTTCACCCTAATGCTTACAACCCTCAATGGTTGGTCATCTTACGTAAAATATCTGGGCGATTGGAGTACACAAAAAGATGACATGATTAAGTATGATTATCTTGCTCTTCGCTTAATCATTACCCAAATTATCTGGCCTGACGCAGTTTTGGGGCTCATGAACTGGTTTAAAAAGTTACATAATAAACGAGATTTTGACAAACTAACCCAAACGATCAAAAAAAATGAAACCACTTACCAACATCGATTATTACAAGCAATAAATGATAATAAAAACATCACCAAAGCCAAAACAAAATATGACGCCCAGCTGGTTTTCTGTATTGATGTCAGATCCGAACCATTTCGCAAATCTTTAGAAAGCGTTGGCAACTACCAAACATTTGGCTTTGCTGGATTCTTTGGCATCCCAACCGCCATCACTAATACCATAACTGGCGAATCCTACGCCGCTTGTCCGGTGTTATTATCACCCAAACATAATGTGATTGAAAAACCCAGTTGCGAACACCATCACTATCATCATGGCAAACATATTAAACAATCAGCAAAAAAAACCTATCAATCACTCAAATACAACTTCAGCTCTCCTTTACCATTAGCCGAAGCAATAGGAATATGGAGTGGTATATGGATGTTTATCAAAACCTTCTCACCAAAATTAGCAAAAAAAATCCGCCATCACACCAATAAAATACTCAAACAAAATATTGATAGTAAACCGGATATTTCCTCGATCTCATTTGACGATCAATGTAGCTACGCCCTAGGAAATCTCAAAGCCATGGGTATGGTTGATAATTTCTCTGACATTGTCATTTTTTGTGGACATGGTAGTCATAGTGAAAATAACGCCTTCGCTAGCTCTCTTGACTGCGGCGCCTGCGCTGGTCGACATGGTGATAGTAATGCCAAAATCTTAGCACAAATTCTCAATAATCCTAAGGTTAGAAAACATCTTGCCAGCCACAATATCAAAGTTCCTGATAGCACTGAATTTGTCGCCGCCAAACATAATACTACAACTGATGAGGTTGAAATTTATGATTGTGATAACGACCAAATAACATCAATAAAAAATGATCTAACAAAAGCACAAAGCCTAACTAACGAGCTACGCGCAAAAGAAATGGGTTGTAAAAATAATAAAAAGAATTTGAAAAAATTCTTCTTCAACCGTGCTAATAGCTGGTCAGAAGTGCAACCAGAATGGGGGCTTGCTAAAAATGCCGCCTTTATTGTCGGGCCACGAGATATGACTAAAAATATCAACCTAGAAGGACGATCATTCCTTCATTCTTATGATTACGAAATTGATCATGACTGCACCATATTAAGCCTAATATTAAATGCACCCATGGTTGTTGGGCAGTGGATCAACACACAATATCTATTCTCCACTCTAGATAACACCGCTTTTGGTTCGGGAAGTAAAATATCACAAAATATTGTTGGCAAAATTAGTATCATGCAAGGCAACGGTAGTGACTTGATGCATGGACTCCCATCGCAATCGGTCAACATCAATGACCAAACACCCTACCACCAGACACTAAGGTTAAGCACATTTGTATATGCGCCACTAGCAAAAGTTGAAAAAGTAATTAATGAAAGCCCTAAATTACAGGAATTATTTAAAAATAATTGGGTACACTTATTTTGCGTTGATCCCACCACAGATATGAACTATCAACTCAATAACGAACTAAAATGGGAATAGCTATTTTTTAGCAAGGAATGAGTAAAATTCTTCGCCAATGGCAATTTCTTCTCTGCCTTTACTTTTTCTCCATTCATTAGTATCGCGAAGCGAATAAATACAGCCGCAATATTCTTGTTTGTAGAAATTTTCATCTTTAGCAATCTCGTACATTCGCGCTGCTCCACCTTGCTTTCGCCAATTGTAGGTCCAATATTGGATACCCTCATAATGATCAGCGGCACGAATACCACAATCGTTAATCTGCTCCATATTTTTCCATCTCGAAATCCCAAGTGATGAAGTTATGAGTGAAAAACCATTTTCATAAGCATAAAGAGCGGTGTGCTCAAAGCGCATGTCAAAACATTTGGTGCAACGAACTCCTCTTTCTGGTTCATTTTCCAAGCCTTTTGCTCTTTTAAACCAATTTTGCACATCATAATCCGCATCAATAAAAGGAATGCCTAATTTTTCAGCGTAGCGAATATTTTCATTTTTTCGAATCTCATATTCCTTTTTGGGATGAATATTGGGATTGTAGAAAAAAATCGTCACATCAATGTCTGATTCCTTCATTCTAAGCATCAAATCTCCAGCGCAGGGAGCACAACAGCTATGCATCAA
This sequence comes from Rickettsiales bacterium, assembly GCA_016778745.1. Classification (GTDB taxonomy): domain Bacteria; phylum Pseudomonadota; class Alphaproteobacteria; order Rickettsiales; family UBA1997; genus JADHOZ01. The sequence goes on along the minus strand of JADHOZ010000059.1, from coordinate 500 downwards.
AACCTTATTATTTTGTGCATATTCGGGTAAATCTAATGCTGGTAAATTATTCATTTTCAATAAAAAGCTTGCAAAAAATTACAAATAATGACCACAATGTCCATGAACCGAAATTCATGCATCCAATTTCACGCATAATAAATACGTAATTTTAATATGACTACTATTATTACAACACAAGAAGTTGTTAATGCTCAAAAAGCTTGGGGCGCCGGCATTGAAGAAATTGGTAGAGTTTTCACAAATAAAGGCAACTACGTTGCCGCAGCAGAAAAATTCATTCAAGAAAAATATTTCTTTCAAGAATATGACATATTGTTCAAGCCAACTCTAGCGCAAAAAGATCAATTCCGTATCAAATATGAAGATGCTTTATCTTATTTCGTAGCATCAAATCGACTTCACGACGAAGATTTGGGATTTGCAATCAGACCATGGCATAATATCAGATTTGAAAATATCGGCATTACAATATTAAGAGACACAGCTCTAACAATGGG
>JADHOZ010000058.1 GCA_016778745.1 Rickettsiales bacterium | reverse complement strand
CTACTCTAACGGCAATAATTTCTCCGAGATCTTTGAAATGTGTTAAAAATTCTTTTTTACATTTATTTTTACTAAAACCGGTAATAATAAAGTTTTTATCATAATGATTATTTTGTTGCATCCATTTTGATAGAGCAAAGGCTCCAGCCACATTGTGAGCCCCATCAATGAATATCTCGCTATTGGGGCAATGTTTTTTGAGTTGGTCCGATATATTTTCTAATCTCCCTGGCCAGTACGTAGTTTGTATGGCTGATCTAATTGATTTGTTAGATATATTATAGTTTTTAAGTAATCCTACTAAGGCAATGACAGCAGAGAAGTTAATATATTGATGTTCGCCAAGAAGAGCAGGCTTTGGTATATTTTGTATTTGTGTTTCTCTGAAAATAAAATCGAATTCCCCCGTTTCGTGATCTAATAAAATATCAAAATCATCGCCATAATAATAGCTATCAATCTTTTGATCATTAGCTAATATTTTAATAATATTTTTTGCTTGTTGACTTTGCGCACTAACAATTAAGGGGGTGTTGGGTCTAATTATCATCGCCTTTTCCAAGGCTATTCTTTCAATATTATATCCCAGATGTTCTTGATGGTCATACGAAATAGGGGTTATTAAAGTAGCTAATTTATTTTCAATGATATTAGTTGCGTCAATTCTACCTCCCATGCCACATTCTAATATGATGACATCAGATTTATTTTGACTAAATGCAAGTAGTGCGGCGATTGTGAAGCTCTCCATGAAAGTAAGAATTGCGTTTTCTTTTTCACACGCTAAGCGAACCTCTTCTAATATTGCATATAAATAATTATCCGTGATTTTTTGCCCACCCAAAACTATTCTTTCATTACAATCATGAAGATGTGGTGAAGTGTAAATATGCGCTAAATATCCAGACGTTTTAAATATTTCTCCCAAAAAAGCACACGATGATCCTTTTCCATTGGTACCGGCAACATGTATAACGTTGTTTAATTTTTTATGTGGATTTCCAAGGCGATCAAGAACGGGTAGCATGCGATCAAACACCGCTTCGTAATCTATTTCTCTTTGTCCAAATGTAGAAGGTGTCGGCCAATGCGGTAAATACATATTATTGCTTGTGTTTCACTATATTTTATTCAAATATCAAATTTAGAACCTTGGGGCAACTTTTGAGTTTGACCTCCCAAGGCGCTAAATCTTGATAAATATTTGTTTATTGTTTTGGTTCGTTTACTGATTCTTCTACATTTTTGGTTAGTTATTTTTTTGAGTCAATCTTGGGCTGAAGATGTTTTTAAAGTTACTGGTAATTCTAACATAGCCGCTTCTTATTCTAAGCAGAGAAGTATTTATGATAACGATAGTAGTGTTGTTAATGATTCACAGATTTTTTTGAGAGCGCAAAATATTATCAATAATGATTTTAAATTTGGTGTCATTGCAAAAGGTGAGTATATTTTGAGATCCGATAATACTAATATGGATCCTAATTTGGATAAGGGTTTTTTATTTGCTAGGGTTAATAAAATCGGTAATATTGAATTTGGTAATGTTGAAGCGGTTAATCAAAAGCTTAAAGTTGGAGCGGCTTCTATTGCTAAAGGTGCGGGGGGAATAAATGGTAAATATTTAGAAAATATTAATGTAGCTAACCAAGGTAGTTTTATTTTACTATCTCAGTCTCCAATAGGGCATGGAGGTGAATCAAAATCGTTAATTCAAGGAAATAGAAAATATAATCTTTCTTCTTATCGTAGTATAAAAGATGATAGTTTTGATGGGTTAGAAGATGCAAGTAAAATTAGTTATATTTCTAATAGGATTAACGATATCAAGTTTGGTTTTAGCTATACGCCCGATGTTCAAGATCAGGGAGTTAGTAATAGTAGCAATTTTAACTATGATAATGAGTTAATTTTAAAAGATATTGTGAGTTTTGGGGTTAATTATGCTAGATATATTGATAATATATCAATTGAGATTTCGGCGACTGGTGAATATGGCAATAGTAAAAATAAAAAAGATCTTCTTGCCTATGACGCAGGAATAGAATTGAGTTATTTCGGTTTTAATATAGGTTTTTCCTATGGATCTTGGGGCGACTCTCTGAAGAGTGAAGATAATGATAATAACTGCAAGAATTGCTCACGCCCATATTATTTTTCTTCAGGAATATCTTACGCAATAGGTCCATTTGAAACCAGTATAACAGCTCTCAATAGTAATTATTACGATAATAAATTTAGAAGTTTTGCATTGGATTTTAATTATAAATTAACAAAAGACTTGATGACTTATTTTGAGATTACTAAATTTGAGTTAGTTTCTAATAATTATGGAATTTCTTCCATAGATTCTGTAACTAACAACCAAGGTTATGTAGCCATGGTTGGAACCTTAATTGAATTTTAGATGAGTGTAGCAGCACTAGATTCGTATTTAGCCCCAATGAAGAAAATCTTGGAGACGGATGGTGTCAACGAGATCTCTATTAATAGACCCGGAGAAATCTGGGTTGAAAAAATGGGTGATATGATTCTTGAAAAAATGCCATCACTTGATCTTGAACATTTAAAATCCCTAGGAAGACTTGTCGCACAAGCGACTGAGCAAAGAATTAGTGAAGAAGAGCCATTACTTTCGGCTACATTACCAAATGGATTTCGTATTCAAATTGTATTTCCCCCTGCATGCGAACAAGGAACTGTGGTTATTTCCATCAGAAAACCTTCCGTTCTAAAATGGACTTTGGACGATTATGAGAGAATGGGAATGTTTGAGCAAACGACTGTCGGAGAAACGGAAGACAAAAATGATGTCATTTTAGCTAAATTATTAAAGCTTAACAGGGTAAAAGACTTTCTTGAGAGAGCTATTATATATAAGAAAAATATTATTATTTCAGGTGGTACTTCGACTGGTAAAACAACTTTTACCAATGCAATGATCAGAGGTATTCCTCATGATGAAAGATTGTTAACGGTAGAGGATGCTAGAGAAATTGATTTAAGCTCCCATCCAAACCACGCTCATTTATTAGCGTCAAAAGGTGGTCAGGGTAGGGCTAATGTCTCAACACAACAATTAATTGAAGCATGTTTAAGATTAAGACCAGAAAGAATAATAGTTGGTGAGCTTAGGGGCGCCGAAGCGTTTAGTTTTTTAAGAGCCATTAATACAGGTCACCCCGGGTCTATTTCAACTTTACACGCTGATACGCCAAAAATGGCAAGCGAACAGCTAAAAATGATGGTAATGCAAGCTGGTCTTGGCATGACTCCAAGTGAGATTTTCTCTTATATTAAAAATGTTATTGATATTATTGTGCAATTGAAAAGAGGTTCTAAAGGAAGGAGATATATTTCTGAGATATATTTCAAAAGAATCCACGATAAGGACCATCTTATTGATTTAGGTTCAATAAAAAGAAAAGATGCACAAACAACAGAAGAGCGAAAATAATATAAATTATGTCCAGAGAAATTTTTTTTAAAAAGAAGGTTCAATATCTAGAATTAGCTGACATTGCGAATTTAGTTGAAGGAAGAGTTGAGGGTGATTCTAATGCGGATCAGAAAATTTATGACGTGGCAACTTTACATAATGCTAAAAAAGGCGATATTTCTTTTTTTAGTAGTGGACCTTATGTAGATAAGTTTAAGGAATCTAAGGCACAATTCTGTCTCGTTGACGAAGAAAAAGCCAAAATATCTCCCAAAGGAATGACAACAATAATATGTGCTAATCCTTATTACGCCTATTCTCTAGTAGTTAAAAAATTATATGAAGAAAGAGAAATAAAATTTAGAAGAGGTTTGTTTGGCAAGAAAACTATTTCTACTTCAGCAAAGATAGGAAAAAACTGTACAATCGCTCCAGATGCTTATATTGGAGATGATGTAAAAATAGGGGATCATTGTTTTATCGGTTCAGGCGCTGTTATTTTACCGGGATGTCAAATAGGTTCAGGGACAAGAATTAATTCTAATGTGTTAATTTCTTTTTGTAAGATGGGTAGTGATTGTATAATTCATAGTGGAGCAAGAATTGGTCAAGATGGATTTGGCTTTGCTCATGACTCGGGAACGCACCACAAAATTATTCAAGTAGGAATAGTTGAAATTGGTCATAATGTTGAAATTGGTGCCAATACATGTATTGATCGTGGCGCAATTGATAACACAAAAATAGGAGATGGCTGCAAAATAGATAATCTAGTACAAATAGCACATAACGTTGAAATTGGCATTGGAACCGTCATTGCCGGATGTGCAGCGATTGCTGGAAGTGTAAAAATTGGTAATTATGTACAAGTGGGTGGAAATGCAGGCGTTGCTGGACATATTGAAATAGAAGATCAAGTTAGTATAGCGGGTATGAGTGGAGTAACGAGAAAGGTTGAGAGTAAAACTGTTGTTGCTGGTATTCCGGCAGTGCCAATTAAGAAATGGCATAGAATGCACGCTAAAATGATGAAGATAATTGAAAATAAATAATAAATAAACTTTCTTATGTGATATAAGAAGTAAATTGAAGGTAAAATAATAATGTAGATCGAAGGTTGTGCGTCGATCCACGCCTTCATGCATTAATGAAGTCCCAACATAAATTCTTTCAATGACATCGCCTTCTTCCCAGGGCGTTGCACTATTTCTGGTTTAATGATACCTTTAGCGCATTGTATTTCAAAATCATTATTAACAAATCCGATCTCATCATTGATCTGACTGTCATCAATGATAGTGGCCGTGTGAATTTTAATCTTTTCCCCCTTATACTCAAAATAAGCTGTTAAAGTACCTCTTAAACCTTTTATTTTGTTGTAAATATCTCTGGCAGATTCCTGCCAGTCAATATGACATTCTTGCTTAGTTAGCTTTTTAGCATAGCTTGCCAATTTATCATCTTGCTTTACATAGTTAGCTGTGCCCTCTTTTATTTCATTGAGCGATATTATTAAAAGTTCACTGCCAATTTTTGAAAGATTGCTGGATATGTCGATGTAATCGTCTGAGTCTTTGATGGTGATTTTTTTAACATTGATTATATCGCCACTATCAAGACCTTCATCCATTTTGATTATAGCAACTCCAGTTTCTTTGTCTCCTGCCATGATAGGCCTTTGAATTGGAGCGGCACCCCGCCATCTAGGTAATAAAGAAGGGTGAATATTAATGCAGCCATATTTGGGGATTTCTAAAACTTCTTTAGGTAAAATTAAACCATATGCAACCACAATAATTACATCTGGTTTTAAATCTCGCAGCTCTGCTTGAGTCTCTTTATCTCTTAGAGTTTTAGGCGTTATGACTTTAATGTTGTGTTTTTGGGCTAATTGATGAATGGGTGACTTAGTTATTTTTTGTCCGCGATTAGCAATTGAAGGTGGGCTTGTATAACAAGCAGCTATGTCAAAATTATTATTATCAATAAGTTTTTCTAAAGCAGGAATTGAGAACTCTGGGGTTCCCATAAATATTACGCGCATTTTGGATTGGTTTTTAGTATTTAGTAATTAATATTTGTGTGGCGAAGTCAATAAATATTAACTATGAAAAATATTTTAAAAAATAAATTATTTTTAAAAAGCCTTTTAATTGCTTTTATTGTTGCAGTTCTAGATTTGCTATCAAAAAGAGTTATTTTTGCTATTTTAGAAAATATTGCAATGCGTGATAGGGTTGATTATCCGCAAATTGAAGTTTTGCCTTTTTTTAACATAGTATATGTTTGGAATAGAGGTGTTAGTTTTGGGATGTTTAACAATATTGAAAATGCGCATCTTCTTCTATCCATTCTACAGTTTCTTGTTGCGTTGGTCATTGCTATTTGGATGTATAATAATAAAAATAAATTCTTTACTGTACCACTTGGACTAATAGTTGGTGGTGCTTTAGGAAATGTAATAGATAGAATCAAAAATGGTGCAGTAGCAGATTTTTTAGATTTTCATATTGCTAATTATCATTGGCCAGCTTTTAATGTAGCAGATTCTTGTGTTTTTATGGGTGTTGCAATAATAATCTTTTATGATCTTTATTTAAAAAAGAAAAGGGAGGCAAAATAGACTGTGAGATTTGTGGTTTTAATCATTATTGTTAGTTTGTTCTCTTGTTCATCAAAGAAAGATGAGTCAATTATTATTCCGCCTAGCTTTGCTGAGATTCCAGATATAGAAAATCCTGAGAAAATATCAGATAAAAAGTTAAAAGAACAACAAGAAAAAGATGTAGCAAGATTAAAAGAGCTACTACTACAAAGTGATTAACCTTAATGAATAAATTATGATATTAGACGAATTATTTATAAGTGCTGCTATGGCTCAAGAAGGAGTTCCATCTGGTGGAGAAGTATCTATTTCTAGTTTTGTGCCTTTGATATTAATATTTGTTATTTTTTACTTCTTTATTATTAGGCCGCAAAGTAAAAAATATAAGGAACATCAAGAGATGATAAATACTTTAAAAGTTGGCAATAAAGTTATTATTGGCAATGGCATTATTGGCAAAATTAACTCCATTTCAAATAAAGAACCAATTGTTGATGTTGAAATAGCCGATGATGTTATTATCAAAGTTCAAAGAAATAGTATTTCGGATGTCGTTTTAGACAAAAAAGATACTAAAAAAGAAAATAAGAAAAAGCATTCTAAGAAATAAGTCATGTTACATTTCTCGCGCTTAAAAATATTCACTATTTTGGCTATTTGTTTTTTGGCGATTATCTATTCTATTCCGTCTTTATTTTTTATGGGAGATGAAGAGGGAAAATCATTTTTACCTAATAAAAAAGTTAATTTAGGATTAGACCTCAAAGGTGGGTCGCAATTAATGTTAGAAGTAAATTTTGACTATTATTTAGCAGAGCAGCTAACTAATATTCAAAATGAATTAAAGGCCTCTTTTAGAGAGGAATCTATCAGGTCTTTACCGAGAACGAATAATAAAGAAATTACCTTTAGAATCGAAGCTGAGGAAGATAAGGACAGAGTAAAAAAATTAGTGAAAGATATTAGTTCAAAAATCAATGTTGCAGTTAATGATAATGTTTTTGCACTATATTTTTCGAAAGCTGAGATAGAAAAAATGCGTCAAAAATTATTAGCGCAGTCAATTGAAATTATCAGAAGAAGAATTGACGAAAACGGAACGAAAGAACCAACTATTCAAGCTCAAGGAAATAGTAGAATTTTGCTACAAGTTCCAGGTGTGAAAGACTCATCGGAACTCAAAGAAATTCTAGGAAAAACTGCTAAAATGACGTTTCAATTTGTGAAAGAGTCAAGTAGTTTTGGTGGAGATGCCAGCTCTTATGATGTATATCATGATGATGCAGGATATCGATATTTGATTGAAAAAGAAGTTATTCTAAGTGGAGATTTATTAATTGACGCTAATCCAACTTTTCATGAAGGACAGCCTGCGGTTGCTTTTAGATTTAACGATTTGGGAAGTAAGAAATTTGCTAAGATTACTCGCGAAAATATTGGTAGGATTTTTGCCATTATATTAGATGAAAAAGTAGTTACTGCTCCAAGAATTAATACATCTATTGTTCAAGGTGCTGGTGTTATTTCTGGTAACTTTACTACTAAAGAAGCAAATGATGTCGCATTACTTTTAAGAGCCGGTGCTTTACCAGCGCCTTTGAAAGTTATCGAAGAAAGAACAGTTGGCCCATCTCTTGGTTTGGATTCAATCAAAAGTGGTAGCATGGCAGCAATTTCTAGTATGATTTTTGTGGCTATGTTTATGGTGGTATTTTATAGAATTTTTGGAGTGTTTGCAAATCTGGCTTTGGTGATTAACATTGCAATAATATTATCATTTTTATCATTGATTGGCGCCACTTTAACATTACCAGGAATTGCTGGAATTGTGTTAACAATGGGAATGGCAGTAGATGCTAACGTTTTGATTTTTGAAAGAATAAAAGAAGAATTAAGGCAAAAAAGAACAATATTTATGTCGGTAGAGCAAGGCTTTACCCAAGCTTTTAGAACTATTGTTGATTCAAACATTACTGCTTTAATTGTAGCGTTTTTCTTATTCGCCTTTGGTAATGGGCCTGTAAAAGGTTTTGCTGTTACTTTATCAATTGGTATTATCGCTTCAATGTTTACTGCCATAATGCTAACTAGAATGATGATTTCTCTTTGGCTAAAGAAAACCAGGCCTCAAAAACTGAACTTAGTGTGAGGATATGAGAACAAGAGTAGTTTGGACAATATTAACGATATTTGTTTCAAACTTTTGTTCTTATCCTTCTTATGCCGTTCCTGCAATCAAAAAACAAAAAAATACTGCCCCCGCATTGCTAAAAGCAAAGACCGTAGAAGGAAATAGAATCAGAAATGAGATAGTCGCAATAGGTGATGTAGAAATAAGTAAAGGCACTTCTGTTTTATATGCCGATAAAATTATTTACGATCAAAATAATAAAGAACTTAACGTTATTGGTGAATTTAGGGCTGATGATTTTGAAGTCGGAAATTTATATGGTAAAGATGCTTTTGTAAAAGATGATCTTAGTCAGGGTGAGTTTTTCAATACTAAAATAGTGTTTAATGATGGTTCATATTTAAAATCTTCCAAGATTAAGAAGGAATCGATTGTTAAAACAAAATTACAAACGCCAATATATTCGATTTGCCCTGATCCATTAATAGTAGAAGATAATAAAACAGCAGGAGACAAAACAAGTTTTGTTTCTATAAAATC
>JADHOZ010000057.1 GCA_016778745.1 Rickettsiales bacterium | reverse complement strand
AAATTTCTTGGAATTTGCGGCAAAGGACGATAAAGAATTTTATGATTTTGACTCTTAACGTTTTCTTGGTCCTCGTAATGATGATCATGATGCTCTATTTCTTTTTTATTTTTAGATTTTTTTAAATCAGAAACGTTATCATCGTGCAATGGTTTTTTTTCTTTCTTAATAAGTTTTGGAGTTGATCGTTTTTCAACAATTTCACCAAACATTTCCGCTTCAATCGCAATGTGTAAGTCATCATTTTTATTTTCCCTAAAACCAAAAATCCCAACCACAGCAACCAAAGAAAACCAAATTAAAATTGAAATAAAATAACTAATAACGGGACTATTCATTGGCAGTTAAAATTGAGAAATGCTGTGCGCCAGCTTTCTTTATCTCCAACATCACCGACATCACCATACCATGACTAGTTTCTTTGTCTGAATTGATGACAATGACTTGATCATTATTACCAGCAATTTTATTTTTCATCACTTCGTAAATCTCTTTGAGAGCAATCTGATCATTTTCTAAATAGACCACGCCATCTTTGTTAATAGAAATAGTTATTTTTTCTTCAACCTCAATATTATCAGCTTTACCTTGCGGCAAATTAACAGCCAAACCATTCACTCTCTGCATAGCAAGAGATGCTAACATAAATGTAACTAACAAAAAGAACATAACATCAATCATCGGAATAATCTCGATGCGTCCTTTTTTTGATTTTCTACTTCTTTTTATTTTCATCTTCTAACCTAATATGATCAATCATTTTAGTACCCAGACGCTCCATCTCATCTAAAACTCGATCTTGCTTTTTAGATAAATAATTAAAAGCAAAAAGCGCAATCAAAGCAATACCCAAGCCGACAGCTGTTACCACCAAAGCTTCAGCAACTCCTCCTGTAATGCCGCTGACATTTACTAAGTTATCAACACCAAACAACCTAAAAGATCCCATCATACCAATAATTGTACCCAAAAGACCAATTAATGGAGCAGCAGTTACCGTTGTTTCAACAATCCAAATATTTTTTGAAATATTTTCTTCAATTAATTTCGCTTCATCCTCCGCCCTAGATTCAACCCACCAAGATGGGCTAGACTTGTTCTTAATAATTACATTAAAAAAAGATTTAAAGATATTTTGATCGGGAATCTCAGATAAGTTAGATGATAATTGATCCCATGAAAAATCATAAGTCTCAACTAGGTCACGAATATTTTTACTTAAATTACCAAATTTGTGATAAAATATTACCTTATCAATAATAACCGCGACACTCATAATGAATAGCAATGAAAGCGGGATCATCATGATCCCGCCCATTTCTAAAATATTAAAAAAACTCATAAATTTCCCTTAGAAAGTTTTAGACATAATTAAATAATATGTTCTTCTTGGCGCAAATTGCGATGCATTAACACTAATTCCTGTTCCATTAGAATATTGATAAACTTCATCAAAAGCGTTTAGTACTGATAGACGTAGATTAATTTTATCGATATTACCTATTTTCACATTTCGAGAAACACTACCATTAACTTGCCAATAACTTGGCATAGTATTTTTATTATTTTCTCCAGTTGCTAAACCAGAACCAAATAATGCATCAGCCGCAACTACATTATCAAAGATTTTATAAGCACCACCAATTACTCCACTGTAATTTTGCACATGCCCTGGAGTTACCCAGTTATTGTGCGCATACTCATATTCCTCTTCATGAACAATATATTGAGCAGAATTAATGTTTCTAGCCTGAACCCTTTGCGCCGAAAAGTTTAGATAAGCCATCCAATCTTCTTTTTTATAATCGGCCTTAAATTCTAAACCATAGGACTTCGCTTTCCCATAATTAAAAGGCGAATAAAGACGAGAATTACCAAATTGGTGCTCATCTAGATAGTTTTTACTTTTCTTGTAAAAACCATCTAACGCTAAAGTTAAACTAGGCGTCAACTTATGTGCCACACCAACATCAAAATAATGTGACCTTTCCGCTTTAACCGGATCATTTTGAGAAACTTCAGCTTCATTGCTTGTACCTTCAAAACTTGATAAAGTTCTAGGAGACACAGCCGCAACAGATGGCGGCGTAAAATATCTAGAATAACCAGCATGAAACTTTGTTTTTTTATCAAAGTCATAAACTAGTCCCGCCCTAGGACTTAGTTGGTTTTCATTCTTATACGCATGCGATATGTCAAATCTAGCACCGTAATTTAGCGTTAAACTCTCTAATGCTTTCCATTCATTTTGCAAATAAAGCGAGTAAAATTGTGAGTCTCTAACACTATTATCAGCTACCAACTCAGCAACGTGTGGTTCTTCTTGTTCACAAGCATGACCGTGACCGTGATCGTCATCATCATCTTCATGACAATGAAAGACATTATTATTACTAAATGATTTAACGCGATCATTCACCGCATAAAAACCTGCTCTTAAGGTATTTTTGTCATTTAGTGAATAAGCATAATCTCCTTGAATACCATTAGCAAAGCTTGATCGATCAAGATCTGATGAAATACCACTATACACTAAACTTTGATAATCTGGTAAAAATTCAAGATTAGAATATCGAGAAAATAAAGATAATTGATAATCAACACCATTATCCATAATACCTTGTAATGCGACAACGGCGAAGCGATTTGCCTCAATTTGTTTTTCTCTTAGATCCAAAGAATCAGTAATCGTTGATCCGTCCAAATGATAATCTTGCGATTGGTTTGGATTATTGGGAATCTCGTAGCGATTATTTGAATTAGACACAATAACACTCAACTTTTTAGTCGGCTCAAGTAAGTAAGAAAAATAACCAAAAACATTATCTTGAGTTGTGTCATTATTAATAGAATCTCTCGCTGCAGTTGTTGATTCAATGCCGCGTGAATTTTGTAAATAATTAGCATTGACATAATAACTCAACCTACCACTCGTACCACCAACTTGTTGGTTAGCACCAAAAGTGTCATTACCGCCAACAGTAATTTCCGATCTATTTTTATTAGCGAAATTTCCATCTTTAGTTTTAATATCAACAACGCCAGAGGTTCTAAAGCCATATTGCGCCGGCATTGCGCCAGTTAAGAAATCAATTGAATCGACAAAATGCGTATCAAACGCTTGCCCAAAGCCGTTAATTCCCTCAGGCAACATCATGCCATTAATTCGATATTGCAAACCTGAGTGATCACCACGAACGTGAATCTGGTTTTGCGCATTAGTGACAACACCGGGCGCTCTTTGCAACACTTGGTTTAGTGAAGTAGCTTGACCCAAAGGTAGATTATTTATGTCTTCTTGATCAAAAGAAAATAAGCTACTTCCTGTAGAAATTGACAAATTATTTCGAGATTCATTTAATTTATCAGCCACTACTTCGTAATTTAACTCTTCATCGGCAAAAGAATTAGCGGCAGACAAAAATAGGCCCAATGCCAAGGCAATTATATTTTTTTTCATTTTTAAAAATTAGAAATTATTTAATTAATCGTTAGTTCAATGTGATGTAATTAAATAATCGCAGGAGGGGCTCGAGATAATTTTGAAGATAAAAGATAAGAAAGCTTTAACCTATTTAACCTTGATAAAACATTAACTAGATAACCAGATAAAATAAGCATTGCAAAAGCCACAAATAAGAAAATCTTAGATGATATTTTAGCAAATTCACACAAAGCACAATCTTCTTCATTATCATCAAAATCAACAATATTTACTGCGTCATGACTATATTCGTGCAAAAGAATTGAGCTTTTTGCAAAAACAACAAAGCCAAGGAGTAATAAAATAAATGTTTTCAGTATAAGATCTTTTTTCAAACTCTAAATTTGCTTATTTAGTTGATTTTTTCTGTCATTATTAGAAAGTTAATATAAAAAAATATCAACAATATTTTACATATGTCATCCACTATCATCAATTACATAGCTAACATCTTAGCAAAAATCGGAATCTTTACTCTAAATAACTTAAAAAAGATAGGTGAAATCGCTATATTTAGTTTCAACTCAACAAAACATTGTTTCTTACCGCCAATCTACCCCAAATTAATCTTCAAACAATTTTTACAAATTGGCTATTATTCACTACCGGTAGTTGGTCTAACGGCAATATTTTCTGGCGCAGTCTTAGCCCTACAAAGCTATTCTGGATTTTCTCGCTTCAACGCCGAAAGCACGATTGCGACTGTTGTCGTATTATCAATAACCAGAGAATTAGGCCCTGTATTAGCTGGTTTAATGGTAGCAGGGAGAGTTGGTGCTTCGATGGCCGCTGAAATTGGCACAATGAAAGTAACAGAACAAATTGACGCCTTAAAAACCTTATCAACCAATCCCTTCAAATATTTAATCGCTCCCAGAGTAATTGCTGGCGTTTTGATGCTACCATTACTCGTGCTCATTGCCGACATAATAGGAGTCATGGGCGGATATCTAGTTAGCGTCTACTCTTTGGGATTTTCTCCAGGACCTTACATCAACAATACCTACAAATTTTTAGAATCAATTGACGTAATCTCTGGACTTGTAAAATCAGCATTTTTCGGATATGTCATCGCAATCATGGGATGTTATTTCGGCTATCATTCTAAAGGCGGTGCCGAAGGTGTCGGAATTGCCACTACAAATGCCGTAGTATCCTCTTCAATATCCATCTTACTCCTAAATTACATCATTACTGGAGTTTTTTTTGGATAAGGAAAAACGTCCTAAAGCCCATTCAAGCAGCCTAAAAAGGCATTAAAATGGCTAGAAAGAATCAACAAGACTAAAGCCCAACAAACAGTAATACTATTTCCATAAATTAAGTATCTAATTACAAAATATAGAAAGCCAACAAGGCAGTAAAAATCTCGAAGAACGATACCAAAAACGATATCCCAGATTATCAAGATTGGAAAATTTTTTAGGACTGCATAATATTAATAACTATGAAATAGAAGGGGAATACCAAGCTCAACGCTAAAAATCTGCCATATCTAGCTTATTTCCCAAATTAAAAAACATCTCATCGTGAGTCGCCATAACAATCAATCCATCCTCTTTTATCCTTGTTTTAATTAAACCATAAAGTTTTTCTTTCGCTTCTTTATCTAAATTAATTGACGGCTCATCCAAGAACCAAACCGTGGATGGGCACGTTAGTAATTTTGACAACAACACCTTCTTTTGCTGTCCTGCCGATAAATTTCTTACTTTTTGATACGCCAAGTCCGATATTCCAAAAAAACCCAATCCCGAGTTAACGGCTTCAATCGATCCATTCAAGGAAGCATGGAAATTGATATTGTCTATTACGCTTAATTCTTTTTTTAAAAAATTATCATGTCCTAAAAACTCACTATCTCCTCCAAAGTCAGTGCCCAAATCCTCTATTTTTTCCTCACCCCACATCACATCTCCACTAGTTGGCTTATAAATACCAGCCAATATTTTCAACAAACTAGTTTTTCCCGAACCATTGCCACCCCTTACTATCAAACAAGATCCAACGCTTAAACAAAAGCCCAGAGACTCAAAAATTTTCTTGTTATCTTTAATTAAAGTTAGATTATTAGCAATCAACATGCTTAAATATTGTAAATAAATTATGTGGAATCAAAAAATTTTTGAAAAATCATACAGTAGTAATCCAAAATATCTAGTCGTTTTACTTCACGGTTACGGATCCAATGCACGCGACCTAATAGAATTGTCGGATTTTTTTAATGAATCCCTACCCAATTCGCATTTTCTTGCACCAAACGCCATCGAACATTGGGAAGGAGGTTTTCCTGACGCATATCAATGGTTCTCACTTTCAAATGGATTTGAAAGAAAATCACTAGAAGAGATTTCCAGTCATATCAAATCTTCAAATGAGATATTGCGACACTATATCAATAAAAAATTAGAAGAGCTAAATCTAAAACCGAAAAACCTCTTTCTAGTTGGCTTTTCACAAGGCGCAATGATGGCAAAATATCAAGCTCTAACCAACCCAGAAAAAATTGCTGGTGTTGTTGGCTTTTCGGGCAAGTTAATTTCCCCAGAACTCACCGGAGACAAAATCATTTCTCAACCAACGATTTGCATGATCCATGGGCGTGAAGATATGGTCGTTGATTTCAATCATTTCCTCGCGAGCCAAGAAGCACTAAAATCTCTAACTATCGAATTTGAAGCACACGCACTTGATAATCTTGGCCATTCAATCAATATGGAAGGCGTTAAGATTGCGTGTGATTTTTTAAAAAAATCTGCCACATAATCCTAGATAGGCTTAATGATCGAATTGCAATTTAGAAATTATTATTCACAACTACTTTTTCATCTTGAGTTTGTATAAATAATGGGGCATTATACCAAATCAGTTTTGGACCTCAATTTTGAATAACAACATGAAACTATCTAACTATTTTCTACCAACGTTGAAAGAAAACCCAGTCGATGCAAAAATCGCTTCGCACCAATTGATGATTCGTGCCGGCATGATCAGACAAAACTCTTCAGGAATCTATACGTGGCTACCACTAGGACTAAAAGTCCTTAGAAAAGTAGAGCGTATCATTAGGGAGGAAATGAATAAAGCAGGCGCTCTGGAAATTTCAATGCCAACGATTCAAAGTGCCGAATTATGGCAAGAATCAAATCGCTACGATTCTTACGGAAAGGAAATGTTGAAAATGAAAGATCGCCATAACCGCGATATTTTATATGGACCAACTCATGAAGAAGTTATTACGGATATTTTTAGAAAAAATGTCAGTTCCTACAAAGATCTTCCGAAGAATTTTTACCAAATAAATTTAAAATTCCGCGATGAAATTCGCCCACGTTTTGGTGTGATGCGCGCCCGTGAATTTATGATGAAAGATGGCTATTCTTTTGATATTGATGAAGCAAGTGCCAAACGCACCTACGATCTTATGTTTGAAACATACTTCAATATTTTTAACAAAATAGGCCTAGATATAATCGCAGTCAAAGCCGATAATGGCGCTATCGGCGGTGATATGTCTCATGAATTTCATATTCTAGCCAAAACAGGGGAAAGCGAAATATTTTTTGATAAAAAATTAGAGGAATATATCGCCAATAAAGATATTGTTAATATCAAAAAAATCTATTCTGCTGCTGATGACATGCATGATCCCAATAACTGCCCTATTCCACAAGATCAAATTACCTCTAAAAGGGGAATTGAAGTGGCTCATATTTTTAATTTTGGCACAAAATACACCCAATCAATGAAAGGTGGCGTCATGTCACAAGAGGGAAATGGGAAGGTTTATCCCTATATGGGATCTTACGGAATTGGTGTATCCAGAGTCGTTGCCGCCGCAATAGAAGCCAGTCATAACGAAAAGGGTATCATCTGGCCTGAAGCGATAGCGCCATTTGATGTGTATTTGATTAATGTCAAAACGGGCGATGAAAGTTGCGATAAATTCTGCGAAGAAATCTATCAAAAACTCACCTCCCAAGGAAAAGAGATTCTCTATGATGACAGAAAAGTCAGTCTAGGTCAGAAATTCTCAACAGCAGACCTCGTCGGTATTCCAACGCAAATGATTGTGGGTCCAAAATTAGCAGCCAAGCAAGAATTAGAAGTCAAATTACGCAGCGAAAGTGAAAAGAAAGTAATCAATATTAACGATATTTCTTAACCGCTTTAATCTTAAGCATCAGAACACTTCCTGCTAAAAAAAATGTCACCATATTTGCTGACATAATGATCATATCATCACGTAAAACACCATAAAAAAACCACAATATAATGCCCATAACAAATAAGGAATACATTATCAGTGAAATCCCGGAGGTGTCACGTGTTTTAAATGTTTTAATGACTTGCGGCAAAAAACTAACTGTTGTCAAGCATGCCGCTACATAACCGAGAAGATCAACCATTTGCAATTACGATATTAATTAATAAAATAGTACCGACCTATTAAATTGATATTTTCATATGAGTAAAGCAAAAACAAAAAAGCCTCTACTACTTTGCATTCTGGATGGTTGGGGTATTGGCGATACATCAAACCCAGCCAACGCCATTGCCAAAGCAAATACCCCTAATTACGATCGTTTTTTAAAACATTACCCGCATTCTGGCCTTGAAACATCTGGCTTAGCTGTTGGCCTACCTGAAGGGCAAATTGGAAATTCCGAAGTGGGCCACATGACAATTGGATCTGGCAGAGTGATTTTTCAAGATTTACCCAAAATTAATAATGCCATCGCTGATGGTTCGTTGGTAAATAACCCCACATTACAAAAATTAATTACTGATTTAAAAACAAATAATAAAGCCTGCCATCTAATGGGTCTATTTTCTGATGGCGGGGTACATAGCCACATTGATCACATTTTATATCTCTACACAATCCTCACCCAGCATAACATCAAAACATACATTCATGCTTTCCTAGATGGTCGTGATGTTGCGCAAAAAAGTGCTCTTAGTTTTTTCCATAATGATCTAAACATCGCCACGATTTCTGGTCGCTATTGGGCAATGGATCGTGACAATAACTGGGACAGAGTCAAATTAGCTTACGACGCTATCATGTCAGGAGCTTGCGAAAATTTTGATAATGTCAAAAATGCCATTAATGCTTCTTACTCGCAAGATATCACTGATGAATTTATTAAGCCGTGTAAAATAAATAACTATCCCGGCATCAATGATGATGACGCCGTAATATTTTGTAATTTTAGAGCTGATCGTGCCAGACAAATATCAAATGCGCTCATTAAT
>JADHOZ010000056.1 GCA_016778745.1 Rickettsiales bacterium | reverse complement strand
TAACGAATAAAAAATATTTGATATCACACAAATTTACATGGTGGTGTTTTTTATTGATCAAAAAATATCAAAAATTAAACTCAACACAATAATCAAACCTAAAAGGTAAAACTTTTTGAAAAAATGGGGTCACTTCATACTGATCTAAAATCGGGTTCTATTTCGTTTTTATTATATTCTTCTAAAAGAGCGATGGTATTCTTGCAATTAAAGTGCGTGGCAATATCTAATGCATTCATTCCAAGGTTGTCAGCAATGTTGATATGGGCATCATTTTTATATAGTAAGGCAACTATTGAATCAAAGTCTCTACCAGCGGCTATTAGGAAAGCCGTTCTTCCTCGATGGTCTTGTATATTTACGTTTGCGTTATTTTTAATTAGTGTTTCAACGGTACTGATCCTCCCTCTATCTGCTGCGGTCATAAGTGCTGTTTCTCCTTCTGATTTTGTTTGTATATCTGGATTGGCTTTATGTTTTATAAGGATTGTTATTATTTCGTCGTATCCTAGCTCTGCGGCAAGTATAATTGGCGTAACCCCTCTATATTCTTGATTAATATCATATTCTGGTCGTAGATTTAATAAATAAGCAATAGGATAAGAGGTTTCTTTATCTATAATAGAAGAGTGTAGTAAAGATGAAAATTGCTCTGTCGATAGCTGGGATATTTGTTTGCTTTGCTCTTCTAATAGAGTTGTTAATTCTGATTTTGGCATAATTTTATAATAAGAAATTTACTTTAAGTTTTTTAAATTATTTATGATTCTCTAATGCGCTATTAATTTATATTTTTTAGAAATTACTGTATCTATTCAGCATCAATGCCATTAATTTTATTAAGTTTTGTAAGGTCACTCATATCAAGGCAAAATTTTTGAGGTAAATTGATTTTGGTACCATTATTGTGCAAGTAAATTTTTGTAAAATTATCCTCACTATTAGTTATGAAGCGTAATATTAGTGACTTTACTGCGAATATTGAGTCGCGATTATGTATGTGAATATTAACACTTTTAATGGCTTTTTTTGTGGGAGTTGGGGGGTTATTTTCTTCTTCCTTTTGTTCTTTGTGGTTTTTGTTGTAGCGGTTTCTCATGGTTTGTTGTTTTATATCTTCAAATTCTTTATCTTGAGCTTTGGTATTATTGATGAAGTCGTCTAGCTTTGTTACCTCTTTTGTTAATATTCTAATTCCTCCTTCATCTCTTCTAACTAAGCAGTTCAGCATAATTTGGCTGCCATCTACCAGATTATCTCTTTGTTCGGTTATGATGGCTTCGTCAAAAATCATGACTTCATATATTCCAAAAGGATCGGACATTGTTAGATAAGCAAATCTTCCTCTGGCACTTGATCTATGCTTGCTGGCAGCTACTACTCCGGCAATCTTTATTAGGTTTCCGTCTTCTAATTCTACTTTTTCTATTTTTGGCGAAAATATCACGCCGCGTTTTTTTAGGTCTGTTAATTTTCTATCAAGAGGGTGTTCGTTTAAGAAAAATCCAAATGCTTCAAATTCTTTTTGCAATCTTTCATCGTCGTCCCAGTCCTCAACATTTTTGAGTGCTGGTTTTGCATTTGCTTCTGGCATCGCACCAAATAAGGTCATTTGGTTTGAGTTTTTTTCTTCCTCCCTTTTAGTAGAATAGGCTGATAAAATATCAAAGCTTTCAGCAATTTGACGACGGTTTTTTTGTAGGCTGTCAAAGGCTCCAGCTTTTCCTAAAGCTTCGATTGATTTTTTATTCACTGACTTCGGGTCTATTCTTTCGCAAAAATCGTAAATATCTTTAAAATTGCCATTCTCTTTTCTATTCTTGCATACAGTTACCATCATATTGTAGCCAACCGCTTTTATTGCTCCAAGCCCAAATCTGATTGCGTATCTTGCTTGTTGGTTGCTCATGCGATGGTGAGTAGAATAATGATGCCGATAATGATGCGGTAAATAGCAAATGGTAGGAAGCTATTTTTGCTAACGAAATTGATAAACCATTTAATAACGACAAGTGCAGAGAAGAATGATGATAAAAGACCGACGATAATGAGGGTGATATTGTCAAATGTTAAGGTGTTGATATTTTTTAATAGGTCATAAAAGCTAGCGGCGGCGATGGTTGGGATTGCTAGGAAAAAAGAAAATTCGGTAGCAGTCTTTCTGCTTAAGCCAGCAATTAGACCACCAATTATGGTGGCACCTGATCTGGATGTCCCGGGGATCATGGCGATAGATTGAAAAATACCAATTAACAGTGCTTGCTTTAAAGTAATATTGTCGACTTTGTTGATTTTTGCGGATTGGTCTTTTTTATCGAAAATTAGCATGATAATTCCGCCAATTATTAGAGCGATAGCGATTGAGAAATTCGAGAAAAATAGCTTTTTGATGTGGTCATGAAATAACAAGCCTAATATTGCTGCTGGCAGGAATGCGATTGTGATGTTAAAACTAAATTTTTGGGATGTTGGAGATTTTAGGTTTAATAGGGTGGAGGATATTCTTCCTTTATATATTACGCATATGGCAAGTATGGCACCAAGCTGTATTACTATTTCGAATAGGTTATTTTGGATGGTAGTAAAGTTTATTAGATGGGAAGAGATTAATAGGTGTGCGGTTGATGATACTGGAAGGAATTCGGTGAGACCTTCGATGATGCCAAGTAATAGGGATTTTATAATGTCTGTCATTGTTTTAGTTGGGTTTTTACCTTGTATTTAAGGGCCCGTCGACGTTTGTTAGCAAGAGCGGGTGGTACCTCTGGTCCGACTCGAACGGACACGTCCCAAGGGACATCAGATTTTGAGTCTGACGCGTCTACCAATTCCACCACAGAGGCATAAATAAAAATTTTAAATTTAATTAAAATAAATACAAGTTGTGATTAATATGTATTTTGAATTATAAAGTTAATTTTTACATTTTTAGGAGAAAAATTTCCAGAGCTTCTTTGTACATCCATTAGCTCTTGATCAAAATATTCTTCTAAGAATAAAGGATCTTCTTCTATATCATCAAGAATAGTAAATACCGCTTTTAGTTTTTTAGTTTCTTTTGCTTTAACGCTTTGTTCTTCCATGCATAGGCATTGATATCTTTCTAAGTAGTTAATAAATGATTTTGGTTCTATAACGAGTTTTGGTCTGAAGTAAACAATTTTATTGTAGTTATTTGTTACCTCAAATTCGGCAATTATTGTTTTATTTGTGTATGTGGGGAAGGATTTTGTAGATAGTAATTTAAAACTGATTAATTCATGATAATTGATTGCGTCTATTTCTACATTAAATCCTAGACCTGTTTTTTTTGAAAAAATATTCCTTAAATATATAGGATCACATGAATTACTGGTAGAACAATATCGGTTATATGGAAATACTGCAAAAAAAAGTATTAGTATTGCAGCAATTATTTTGGGAATATGTTTAATAATTGTATTCATGATTTATATCTTGTTTTTCCTTAAGACTTTTTTAAAGTTAGGATTCATTTCTAAATTAATTTAAATAAAATGCAAAGAGCAACTTTTGATGAGCCATTTAAGAAATTTGATGTTTGGCTTAAAATGGCTTTAGATAATGATAAGATTATTGAGCCTACGGCTATGTGCTTAGCTACCGTTAATCACGAGGCGGCCCCATCATCGAGAATGGTTTTGTTAAAGAAATATGATGAGAGGGGATTTTGTTTTTTTACAAATTTGACTAGTAGAAAGGGTAAGGAGATAATGCAAAACAAAAATACTGCTCTTTGTTTTTATTGGGGAGTTTTAGGTAAACAAATTAGAATTGAAGGCGTGATGGAGTCGGTATCACCAAAAGAGGCTGATGACTATTTTGCTACTAGAAGGAGAGAGAGTAGGATAGGAGCTTGGGCTTCTAAGCAATCTTGTGAAATGACAGACTGGAGTGAATTTGAATCAAGAATTCAGAAAATCACTAGAGATTTTGATGGCGAAGAAATAAGTAGGCCGCCTTTTTGGTCGGGTTTTCGAGTGATACCAAAGAGATTAGAGTTTTGGCAGGAAGGGGATTTTAGGATTCATAGACGTGAGGTATATGAGTTGGATAATAAAGAGTGGATAGTTAAAAAACTCTATCCCTAAATTAAACCGTAGTATGAATAATTTTGAAATTAACTGTAACGAGTTTTTAGAAGATTTGTCTGAAAGCATTGAGAATTTTGATGTCGATGCAAAGTTTGATGTTGATTACTCGGACGGAATACTCAATCTTCTTATTGAAGATAGTGGGCAGACTTATGTTATTAATAGGCACAGTGCTTCTAAAAAAATTTGGTATTCGTCACCCCTTAGTGGAGCTGATTATTTTTCTTACTCGGAACGTGAAGAAAATTGGTTAAATGATAAAGGTGATGTATTGACGGATAAATTATTTAAAGAATTAAAAACATTTTAATATGAAAAAAATATTACTTATCGAAGGAGACGGCATTGGTCCGGAAGTTGTTGGGCAGGCAAAGAAGATTATTGAGTTTTTTAATGAAAATTCAGATAAAAAATTTACAACAAATGATGCCTTACTTGGTGGTGTTGCCTATGATAAAACGGGAACTCCTTTTCCAGAGCAAACGCTTAATTTAGCTAAAGAGGCGGATGCAGTCTTGTTGGGTGCGGTTGGTGGGCCGAAATGGGAATCTTTGGATTATTCTGTTAGACCAGAAAGAGGGCTCCTAGGTATTAGAAAAGAGCTAGGTTTGTTTGCTAATCTTCGACCAGCAAAAGTATTTAATGCCTTGGTCGATAGTTCAACGCTGAAGAAAGAAATAGTAGAAGGTCTTGATATTATGATTGTTAGGGAATTAACAGGAGACCTTTATTTTGGTGAACCGAGATATGTTAAAACGTTGGAAGATGGCTCAAAACAAGGCGTCAATACTATGACTTATAATTCAAAAGAAGTTGATAGAATTGCTAGGATTGCTTTTGATTTGGCAAAAGTTAGGGGTAAAAAATTAGTGTCAGTTGACAAAGCTAATGTGATTGAAACAACTGAAATGTGGAGAGAAGTGGTTGAGGAAATTGGTCAAAAAGAATATCCAGATATAGAACTATCTCATATGTATGTTGATAACGCTTCAATGCAGTTAGTTAGATATCCAAAGCAATTTGATGTTATGGTAACAGGAAATATGTTTGGTGATATTTTATCAGATACCGCTTCAATGCTTACGGGATCCCTGGGAATGCTTCCCTCAGCGTCTTTGGGTGAAAAAAGAGAGGATGGTAAGCAATATAGCTTATACGAACCAGTCCATGGTTCAGCTCCAGACATTGCTGGTAAAGATGTTGCAAATCCGATTGCAACAATTTTAAGTTTATCAATGATGTTTAAATATTCGTTTGGTTATGATAAGGAATCATTAATGATTGAAGAGGCGGTAGAAAATGTCCTAGCAAAAGGTTATAGAACGAAGGATATTGCTTTTGAAGGGCAGGAGGTGATTTCTTGCTCTAAAATGGGTGAATTAATTATAAATGAATTAAAAGAATTATTATGAGATTTTGGCCTCAAATAATATCAGCATTTATTTTATTCTTTGTAATGTTGGATATTGTTGAGGCCAAAAGAATTACTTCTTTTGAGAAAAGACCCGCTTGTGAAAAAAGTGGCGGAGTATGGAGGCAATTTGGTGATGCTTGTGGTGATGGATGTTTAGTTAAATTTGATAAGTTTGTGATGTGTGCACAAGCTTTAACCTATTCTTGTGATTGTTTGGAAAATAGATGCTTTGATGGGAAGAGGTGCGTGAATATGGATGACTATGAAAAAGAGTATAGGCAAATTAAAGAAAAAGAACAGGAGCTTTTAAATAACTTAAAAGAAGCAAGAAGTGCTGAATTTGAAAATAATCGACAAAGAATTATGCAAAAGCTATTTGGTCCTCCCCCTTCTCAGGATACTGCTCAAAATGCCGACCCCGTTCAACAAGTACAGCCAGAAATTCCGGCCAATAATAATTTACGACAAAAGACTGGGTTTCAACCTATCGATATTGTTATAGATAATCCTAATGTGGATAAAAATATTGGTTTTAAGGTTCCACCATTTTTTGAAAAAAACCAGGAAATGGCCAAGAAATCTCTTGAGGAAAAAAATAAAGAAAACGAAGATACTGATGCGAATGATTCAAAAAAAGTAATTGAGTTACCTAAAATACCACTACCAATATAATTTAAGTAATGGAAGAGAAAATCTTATTAATATTGAACAGATTAGCAGTCAGATTACTGGGAGCCTTTTTGTGTGTTTTCTCTTTTCTTTATTTCCTTGCTTTAATTTCATATAATTCTAAGGATCCTTCTTTTAATAGTTTTTCAACTGAAGAAAAAACTAATAATTTTGTTGGTAGTTTTGGATCTCATATTTCTGATTTGTCTTATCAGCTTATTGGTATTTCGTCATATGTTTTGGTTTTTATTATTTTTTCTATTGGCTATAAAATCTTAACGAGTTCTTCCTTAAAAAATATATTGCCAAAAGTCATATTGGCGCCACTTTCTATTTTGAGTTGCAGTGTTTTCTTTTCATGTTTGTATCAGCCTTCTTGGTGGGATTTTGTTAGTATGGGTGGTGTTAATGGTGCTTTTGTTTTGGACCATCTTAGTTATATTCCAACGTTTTTGATATTGATTTTATCACTTGTTTTTTCTTTATGTTTTATTTCTATTATTGCCGAGATTAGTTTTAAGGATTGGAGCTATTTCTTTAGATATTTCGGTGTTATATCGGGGATATTAATGGAAAAATTAGCGGCAGTTATTGTCAAAAAAAGAGAGGAATATATTGCCAATAGAAGATCGAGTCGAAGAGAAAAAATAATGCAAGAAGAAAGCGAGGATTTAGTCGGTGGTAGCTTACTGCCAGAAAGCAATATAGAGCAAGATCACGTAATAGAGCCTCATAATATGGCTGAAGAAAAAGAAGAGTTAAAATCGCAGTTAAAATCCATTAAATCTAGGAAGTCTTCCGGCTCAAAATATCAACTCCCTCCTATTGATTTATTAGCGGATAGGTCATTAGAAAATAAGGATAAAAAGGTTTCTAAGCAATCAGTTAATGAGCAATCTGAAATGTTAATAAAGGTGCTGGAGGATTTTGGTGTCAGGGGAACGTCTCTTGGAGCGAGTATAGGACCAGTAATTACTTTACATGAATTTGAGCCAGCAGCTGGAACAAAAGCCGCAAGAGTTGTAGGATTGTCAGAAGATATTGCTAGAACTATGAGTGCGGTTTCGGCTCGTATTGCTGTTGTTGCAGGAAAGACATCTATTGGTATTGAATTGCCAAATCCAAAAAGACAAATGATCTTTTTTAGAGAATTAATTGAAAGTAAACATTTTAGATTTTCGCAGGACGCTTTGCCAATGATTTTAGGCAAAGATATTGGTGGTGAAATTGTTGTTGCTGATATGGCAAAAATGCCGCATTTATTAATTGCTGGTACTACGGGATCAGGTAAGTCGGTTGGATTAAATGTGATGATTTTGTCGTTGTTATTTAAGCTTAGACCAGATGAATGTAAATTTATCATGATTGATCCAAAAATGTTAGAATTATCTATTTATGATGGTATTCCACACCTTCTATCTCCTGTGGTGACTGATCCAAATAAAGCGGTTGTTGCTTTAAAATGGGCTGTGGCTGAGATGGAAGAAAGATATAGACTAATGTCCAGTTTTGCTGTGAGAAATATTTCGGGATATAATGAAAAAGTAGAAAAAGCTGCAATGGATGGAAAAAAATTAAAAAGAAAAGTTCAAACCGGATATGATCCAACGAATGGTCAACCGATCATTGAAGAAATTGAATTTGAACCGAAAAAATTACCATATATTGTTGTTATCATTGATGAAATGGCAGATTTAATGTTGGTTGCAGGAAAAGAAATTGAAGGATTGGTACAAAGGTTAGCCCAAATGGCGCGCGCTGCTGGTATACATGTGATTATGGCAACTCAAAGACCGTCAGTTGACGTGATTACTGGTGTCATTAAGGCAAACTTCCCAACAAGAATTTCTTTCCAAGTGACTTCAAGAATTGATAGCAGAACTATTCTTGGTGAACAAGGCGCAGAACAGCTTTTAGGTAAGGGTGATATGATTTACATGTCTGGTGGCAGTAAAAAGATTAGGGTTCACGGACCGTTTTGCTCTGATACTGAAATTGAAAATATTGTAAACTTTATAAAAGACCAAGACTTGGAAGAGTTTGGTGAGGGAGAAAGAGTATCTTTTGAATCATCTACTAATATTGCGGCTCCTGCTTCAGCTGGTGTAAAAGATATGCAAGAAGGTGGTGGAAGTGACGAGGATCTTTATACAAAAGCGGTAGCAATTGTAAGGAGAGATAAAAAAGCTTCAATTAGTTATATTCAAAGGCAATTAAGAATTGGTTATAATCGAGCTGCTAATTTGGTTGAAAAAATGGAAGAAGAAGGAGTGGTTTCTGCACCTAATATTTCTGGCAAACGAGAAGTTTTAGAGGCGGAATAATACCAAATCCCATGTATAATATGACTCTAATTACCAACTTTGATATATTCTTTTGATGAGTCTTTTTTAGAAGTATTATCTAATGCTTTAGCAAGCTTCTCAATAGCCTCCTTAATATGTTTTTGTGTAATAATCAAAGGCGGTAACAATCTGATAACATTGTCTCCAGCTGGAATTGTTAATAATTTCTGATTTAAGGCATTACTGACAATATCAGTGTTTAAATAATTGTTAGATATTTTAATTCCGATCATATATCCAACACCTCTTATCACTTCTATGATTTCAGGGAATTGC
>JADHOZ010000004.1 GCA_016778745.1 Rickettsiales bacterium | reverse complement strand
AAGAACTACCGTCCACAATTTTATTTCAGAACGACTGATGTGACCGGATCTGTCACTCTTCCCGAGGGCACTGAGATGGTTATGCCAGGTGATAATGTTAAATTAACAGCCGAGCTAATTTCTCCAATTGCTATGGAAGAAGGATTAAGATTTGCTATCCGTGAAGGTGGTAGAACTGTTGGCGCCGGCGTCGTTGCTAAAATTATTAAGTAATCAAAGTTGTCAGTACTAGATAAAGTATCGACAACTTTTTGAAAAAGCTCAAATCTCAACTCTGATAATTTAGGTGATTAGAGTTGAGATTTAGTTGGTTATAGGAGTGTAGCTCAATTGGTAGAGTAGCGGTCTCCAAAACCGTTGGTTGGGGGTTCGACTCCTCTCACTCCTGCCACAGTACAGAGATTGAATTAACACCGGGATTTACTAAAACGAATACCCATTTAAAATTAAAAACGATTAATAATCGTTTTTCCGGCTGGAGACGTTATTATAAATCTCACTCCCGCCACCATAAATTGATATAATTATAATGCTAAAATTCTTTCAGGGTGCACTAGAAGAATCAAAAAAACTTCAATTCCCGACAAAAAAAGAAGTATATATAACTACAGCAACAATAGTTGTAACAATAATTGTAGTTTCTTTGACCATAACATTTGCTGATTTTATTATTTCAAAATTCATCGGCCTAATTTTTGGTCTATAACTAATAATTAACTACCATAATATGGAAAATAAAACAAACTGGTACATATTAAATGTAATGGCTGGTCAAGAAAATAAGATAGCCTTAGAAATCAAATCTCTTCAAACCAGATCTGAGCATGGCAAAAATATTGCAGAAGTTCTTGTGCCGACTAAAAACGTCATCAAGATAAAAAAAGGGCAGAAAGTACAAGAAGCCCAAAAACTTTTTCCTGGATATGTGTTTATAAATGCTGATTTATCCGGAGAAATTTCAAACATCATCACATCAATCCCAAAGTCAATGAATTTCTTAGGCTCGAAAAATAATCCAAAGCCTGTTGAAGAAAAGAAAATGATAGAAATATTAGAATTATCCTCTTCTAAAGAAGCTGATAATAAAGATATTATCTTTGAAGTTGGAGAAACTCTAAATGTTATCGAAGGCCCCTTCGAATCATTTACCGGAACTGTAGAAGAATTTGACTGTGAAAAACAAAAAGTAAAAATTTCAGTATCAATTTTCGGCCGCGCAACTTCAGTAGAACTTGATATTAATCAAGTTGAAAAAATATTATAAACTACATTTTTTAAAAAAAGTTGATCTTTTTTAAAAAAATTGGTTGCATATTAACTTAAAAGAAAATAATTTATCGCGCCTTGCAAAAAACGGCGATAAGTATTAACACAAGATTTATAAGTAAATTTCACATGTCTGCAAAAGAATCAATAGGAATTATTAAATTACAAGTACCAGTAGGAAAAGCGAATCCTGCTCCACCAATCGGACCCGCTCTTGGGCAAAAAGGTCTTAACATTATGGAGTTTTGTAAGCAATTTAACGCTCTTAATTTTGATTTTCCTCCAGGTACTCCAATACCCGTCACTATCACAGCTTACAAAGACAAAAGCTTTGATATAGTAACAAAGAATCCTCCAGTTTCATACCTCATTATGCAGGAAATCAAGCTTAAAAAAGGCTCATCTGCACCCGGTAAGGAAACTGCTGGTAAAATTACAAAGGACCAAGTATCCAATGTTGCCAAGAAAAAAATTGACGACATGAATGCGACAGATCTTGCTGCCTGCGAAAAAATGGTTAAAGGTACAGCAATTTCTATGGGTCTGGAAGTAGCAGAATAGATTTAAATTCGTTTATAACATGAAAAAAACTAAAAAAGATAATTCTAAGGGCTCGAACAAGATGAGTGTTAAAAACTTAGAAGAAGGCATTACTAAACTACAAGAATTTAGCATAGAAAAACAAAGAAAATTTGTTGAGTCCTTAGACGTTGCTATCAATCTTGGTATTGACGCAAAGCAATCAAACCAATCAATTAAAGGCTCCACTCTTTTACCTCACGGTTCAGGTAAGGAAGTTAAAGTTATTGTTTTTACCGATAGTGAAGAAGAGCAAAAAATAGCCCTAAAAGAAGGCGCTAAACTTGCCGGATTAGATGATTTAATTGCTAAAATTAATGACGGATTCTTAGATTTTCATTGCTGTATTGCTACCCCATCTGTCATGTCAAAAATTTCTAAAGTAGCTAAAAAACTTGGACCTCGTGGCTTAATGCCAAGTCCAAAAAATGGCACTGTTACCACGGACATCAAAAAAGCCATATCTGACGCCCTTAAGGGGAAGATCGATTTCAAAAATGATAAATCAGGAACCGTGCATTGCTTAGCGGGTAAAATTAATTTTGAAACCAAAGCTTTAATAGAAAATGTTGAAGCTATTTTAAAATCTGTAAAAGATTTAAAGCCAGAATCATCTAAAGGAAAATATATTAAAGATCTTTTCCTAAGCACGACTATGGGACCATCAGTTCAAATTGATGTTAGCTCTATTTAATCTTTAAAAATTTTATTAACAATGGATAGAAGTCAAAAAGAAAAATTAGTTGCCTCTTTAAAGAAAAATCTAACATCCAGTGCTTTTGTTGCAGTTGTTTACTATCGCGGAATGACTGACAAAGAACTATATGATATGAGAGTTCAACTGAAATCCAAAGAATGCAGCATAAAGATTGCTAAAAATACTTTGGTCAAAATAGCTGTAAAAGATACGGAACTTGAGAAGCTAACACCACACTTAACGGGACCATGTGCAATTCTTTATTCTCAAGATGTAGTTGCTTTATCAAAAATTATTCATGATTTCTCCAAGCAAGTTAAAGCTTTAGAAATAGTCACAGCCCATTTCAATAATGAGTTAATTGACGAATCTGCCATAACAAATATGGCAAAACTGGGGTCTCTAGACGATGTTCGTGCTTCGTTTATTGGAATACTCAAAGGCGCACAATCTAACTTCGTTAGAATTCTTAATGCTCCTGAACAAGGTCTAGCGGAATTAAAAAAAGAATAATTTAAAAACTTACAATTTTATTTTAACAACTTATTAACAATCTAAAAAGGTAATATAAATGTCGGCAAATATCGAACAATTAACAGAAACTTTATCAAATTTAACAGTTCTAGAACTTGCAGATCTTAGCAAACATCTAGAAGAAAAATGGGGTGTATCAGCTGCCGCTATGGCAGTAGCTGCTCCTGCTGCAAGTGGTGACGCTGGTGCTGGTGAAGCAAAAGACAAATTTGAAGTTGTACTAGCTGAAATGGGCGGAAACAAAATCGCTGTTATTAAAGAAGTTAGAACAATCACTGGATTAGGTCTTAAAGAAGCTAAAGAACTTGTAGAGTCAGCTCCTAAAGCATTGAAATCGGATGTAGCCAAAGACGAAGCAGAAGAAATCAAGTCTAAACTTGAAGCTGCTGGCGCTAAAGTTGAATTAAAATAAACAATATAAAAAGCGCCAAGCTACTTTTTAGGGCTTGGTGCTTTTGTGGCCATATTTAACCAAAAGTTGGCTTTAAGAGCTAGCTTTCACTTAAATAATTAAAAATTTATATCAAAAGAGGTAGCAAAGGTGATCCAAAAGCGTAATTTTGATCAAACTATTCTGAGAAAAACTTTCAGCGAAAACCAGGATAAAAATGAAATTCCTCATTTAATTTCTCTCCAAAACGAATCTTACAAACAATTCCTACAGGCAGAAATTACTCCTGAAAAAAGAGAAAATACTGGAATTCAATCTGTTTTTAAATCCTTTTTCCCATTATCTGATTCGGCTGGAAGAGTAACAATAGAGTTTATAAGCTACAATCTTGCTCAACCAAAATATGAAGCAACTGAATGCTTATCAGCCGGGAGAACATTTTCTGCACCCTTGCATGCGCAACTTCGCCTCATTTTATGGCATCAAGAAGAAGGCAGTGATATAAAAGAAATACGCTCAATCAAAGAGCAAGAGGTATATCTTTGCGAAATACCTCTAATGACTAAATCAGGAAGCTTTATAATTAATGGTGCCGAAAGAGTTATCGTTTCACAAATGAGAAGAGCTCCTGGCGTATTCTTTGATAGTGAAAATGTTAAATTATCAGGTTCAAAATCTTATACTGCAAAAATCATCCCTCACATCGGATCATGGTTAGACTTCGAGTTTGATAGTAAAGATATCATGTATTTCAGGGTTGATAAGAAAAGAAAAATTCCTGTTTCCTCTTTATTGAAAGCAGTCGAAATCAGCTCAGAAGAAATTATTAAAAGATTTTATGGCTCAGTCGACGCTGTTATTTCAAAAAATGGATGGTCCTTAGAATTCGATTCCAATTCCTTCAAGGGTAAAAAACTAACTTTTGATCTTGTTTGCGCCAATACAAACAAAGTTGTGGCTAGAAAAGACGAAAAAATTAACAGAAAAATAATTGAAAGTTTTAAAGAGCAAAAATTCACTCACTATTTACTAACTGAGGAAGTTTTGTTGGGTTATGTTGTGGCCGAAGACCTTATTGAATCAGACACTGGTGAGTTATTACTAGAAGCTGGAAGCATCGTAACTACGGAAAGTTTAGAAATTTTACAAAAACTAAACTTCAAAAAAGTATCAATCGTTAATCCAAGTAAGTCAGATATAGGACCTTACCTATACAATACTATGGTTGTTGATAAAAATGAAACGCAAAAAGACGCCCTTTTTGATATTTACAAATCAATTAGATTAGGCGAATCTCCATCAACTGTTGAAATCGCAAAAAGCTATTTTGATAACCTATTCTTCAACGACACCAGGTACAACCTATCCGAAGTTGGTAGAATGAAAATGAATCACAGACTTGAATTATCGGTAGATAAAGAAACTACATACCTAACCAAAGAAGATATCGAACAAACTATCAAAATTCTAAGTCTTATCAAGCATAATGATTTAAAAACTGATGATATTGATAATCTAACTAACAGGAGAGTTAGATCAGTGGGTGAATTAATAGAAAACCAACTTAGAATCGGCATGTCTAGAATTGAAAAATCAATTGTAGAAAAAATGAATTCTGTTGAAGTTGATACAGTTATGCCTCAAGGCCTAATTAATTCAAAACCATTAATTACCGCTGTCAGAGATTTCTTCGCTACTTCACAATTATCTCAATTCATGGATCAAACAAATCCATTATCAGATATTACGCACAAAAGAAGATTGTCTGCTCTTGGGCCAGGTGGTCTTACGAGAGAAAGAGCGGGTTTTGAAGTCCGCGACGTCCACCCTACTCACTATGGCAGAATCTGTCCAATTGAAACTCCAGAAGGTCCAAATATTGGGCTTATTAATTCTTTAGCAACCTATGCTAAAGTTAATAATTACGGTTTTATTGAAACACCTTACCGCAAAGTGGAAAGCGGTAAAATCACTGACCAAGTCGATTATCTTTCTGCTATGAAGGAAATAGACTTCACAATTGCGCCATCAAATGTAGATATTGATCAAAGTGGCAAAATCTCTCAAGATCTAGTCAGCTGCCGTAGAAATGGTGAATATATTATGACTGCACCGGAAAATATCGACTACATTGACGTTTCAACAAAGCAATTGATTTCCATTGCAACAACTCTGATCCCTTTCCTTGAGAATGATGACGCGAACCGTGCATTAATGGGATCTAACATGCAACGTCAGGCTGTGCCTTTGTTAAAGCCAGACGCACCTTTGGTAGGTACCGGAATGGAAGCAGTGATTGCTGCTGATTCTGGAGCGACTATCAAGGCAGAAAGAGACGGCGTGGTTAAGTTTGTAGATTCATCTAAAATTGTTATTGAATCTAGTGAAAAAGATTCTTCAGAAATTGAAATTCACAATCTACAAAAATATACTCGAACTAACCAAGATACATGTATTAACCAAAAACCAATCGTTGAAGTTGGCCAGCAAGTAAAAGCAAATCAAATCATTTCTGATGGACACAGTATATCAGGCGGTGAAATTGCGCTTGGTAAAAATGTTAGAGTTGCCTTCATGCCATGGAATGGCTACAACTTTGAGGACTCTATCATTATCTCTGAAAAACTTTTAGCCGATGATACTTTCACTTCAATTCATATTGAAGAGCTAGAAATAGTAGCCAGAGATACTAGATTAGGGCCCGAAGAAATCACACGCGATATTCCAAATGTTAGCGAAGATATTTTAAGTAAATTAGATGAAGAAGGTATTATTCATATCGGTGCTGAAGTAAATCCAGGAGATCTTTTGGTTGGCAAAACAACTCCTAAAAGTGAATCTCCTATGACTCCAGAAGAAAAACTTCTTAAAGTCATTTTTGGAGAAAAAGCGGCCGACGTAAAAGACTCTTCTCTTTACGCTTCAACTGGAATTAGCGGAACAGTAGTTGATGTAAAAGTATTTTCTAGGAAAGGTATAGAAAAAGACGAAAGATCTATTTATATTGAAATGCAAGAAATCGAGAAGCTTTCTAAAGCAAAAGACCTTAGAATTTCTTTCTTAGATTCCTCTCTTCAAGATAATCTTTACAAACTATTCAATGGCAAAAAATCAATCAACGCTATTGGTGATATCAATGCCAAATCTAAAGTTGATTTATCTGCTTTAAAATCGCTTTCTAAATATCAGCTATGCAAACTAGCAGTGGACGATTCAAAAGCGATGGATAAGGCAGAAAAACTTATTAAAGAAAATGCCCAAAAAATTTCTGACATCGAAAAAAATTACGAAGAAAAGGTAACTAGAATTAAGGCTGGTGACGAATTGGGGCAAGGAGTATTAAAAGTTGTTAAGGTTTACGTAGCCTCTAAATACCGCCTACAGCCAGGTGATAAAATGGCTGGACGTCACGGTAATAAGGGTGTTGTTTCAAAAATCGCACCCGTTGAAGACATGCCTTACTCAGAGGATGGAGAGCCGGTTGATATTGTTCTTAATCCCCTAGGTGTACCTTCTCGTATGAACATCGGACAAATCCTTGAAACTCATTTGGGCCTTGCTTCAAAGGAGCTAGGTAAGCAAATTGGTAAAATTATTGATAACGTAGCTAACGAAAAATCTAAGATTGCCAAAGAACTTCGCACTAAACTATTAACAGTTTACACTTTAGAATCAGAAATTGAGCATATCAAATCCCTT
The DNA here is from genome assembly GCA_016778745.1 of Rickettsiales bacterium. Classification (GTDB taxonomy): domain Bacteria; phylum Pseudomonadota; class Alphaproteobacteria; order Rickettsiales; family UBA1997; genus JADHOZ01. Next base: position 29,230 of record JADHOZ010000004.1, on the reverse strand, counting down.
TCTGACGATGAAATCGTTAAATTTGCTGCAAAATTGAAGAAAGGCGTACCTTTTGCCACAGGCATCTTTGAAAATGCCAAAGAATCTCATATTGGTGACCTTCTTGAGATTAGCGGCGTAGACAGATCTGGTCAAATCCAGTTAACTGATGGAAAAACCGGAGAAAAATTCGATCGCAAAACTACAGTAGGCTACATCTATATGCTGAAACTTCATCACCTAGTTGATGATAAGATTCATGCTAGATCTATTGGCCCATACAGCCTTATCACCCAGCAACCTCTTGGCGGCAAATCTCACTTTGGTGGTCAAAGATTCGGTGAAATGGAATGTTGGGCTCTACAAGCATACGGTGCCGCATATTCACTTCAGGAAATGCTAACCGTTAAGTCTGATGATGTAGTTGGAAGAATTAAAATCTATGAATCAATTATTCAAGGAAACCAAAACTTCAATTGTGGAATTCCAGAATCATTCAACGTAATGATTAAAGAAGTCAGATCACTTGGCTTAAATATCGAATTAATAGAAAATTAATTTTGCTCCCAAAGAAAAATGGGAATAAACAAAGTAATTAATAACAAAACAAACTTATATTAATATGTCATTAGCAGGAACTTCTTCACACGGTCTATTAAGTTTGAATTCAAATAGCGCTGTTGACCTACTTGACTTTAATGCTATTAAAATCTCAGTAGCCGATCCAGACAAGATTAGATCCTGGTCTTTTGGCGAAGTAACTAAGCCAGAAACAATCAACTATCGTACTTTCAAACCCGAAAGAGAAGGCCTATTTTGTGCGCGTATTTTTGGACCAATCAAGGACTACGAATGTCTCTGTGGTAAATATAAAAGAATTAAGTACAAAGGAATCGTCTGTGAAAAATGTGGTGTTGAAGTTACTTCTTCTAAAGTTAGAAGAGAAAGAATGGGTCATATTGAACTAGCTGCTCCTGTAACGCATATCTGGTTCTTAAAATCTCTACCATCAAGAATTAGTACAATTTTGGGTACAACTCTAAAGGCAGTCGAAAAAGTTATCTATTTTGAGTCTTACATAATCACTGATGGCTTAATGTCTCCACTTCAAGAAGGTGAAATTATTACAGAAGAAGAGTATGAAAAACTTCAAGAAGAGCATGGTTATGGAAGTTTTGAAGCTGGAATGGGTGCAGAAGCAATCCAAACCCTATTACAAAAACTTGATCTTAAAAAATTACAAAAAGATTTACGAGAAGATCTCGCTACTCAAACTTCAGAACTAAAAAAAGAAAAAACAATCAAAAGACTAAAGCTTGTTGAGCAATTCCTAGAATCTAATGATAACAAACCTGAATATATGGTAATGAATGTACTACCAGTTATTCCCCCTGATATCAGACCCCTAGTAATGCTAGATGGCGGAAGATTTGCTACTTCTGACTTAAATGAATTATATAGAAGAGTAATTAACAGAAATAACCGTCTTAAAAGACTGATAGAACTTGGATCTCCAGAGATCATCATTAAGAACGAAAAAAGAATGCTTCAAGAATCAGTAGATGCCCTATTAGATAATGGCAGATCTGGAGCGATCGTGAAAAATGCGAACAAAAAACCTTTCAAATCCCTAAGTGATATGCTTAAGGGAAAACAAGGTAGATTCAGACAAAATCTTCTTGGTAAACGTGTTGACTACTCAGGAAGAAGTGTAATTGTTGTCGGTCCTGAACTAAAACTACACCAATGCGGTATCCCGAAAAGAATGGCTCTAGAATTATTTAAACCATTCATCTACTCAAAATTAGAACTATATGGAAAATCCCCGTCAATTAAGGTATCTAAAAAATTGGTAGAAACAGGCAGGCCTGAGGTTTGGGATATTTTAGACGAGGTCATCAAAGAACACCCGGTATTACTAAATCGTGCCCCTACACTTCACAGACTCGGTATTCAAGCATTTGAACCAATCCTAACTGAAGGTAAAGCTATCCAACTTCACCCCCTAGTTTGTGCAGCATTTAATGCTGACTTTGATGGTGACCAAATGGCCGTTCACGTTCCTTTATCAATAGAAGCGCAAGTCGAAGCCAGAGCTCTAATGATGTCTACAAACAATATTCTAAGTCCAGCAAATGGCAAACCTATTATAGTTCCATCTCAAGATATTATCTTAGGCCTTTATTACATGACAATGGAAAGTAAAAACTACAAAGAATCCAAAGCACATCCAATCGCCAACGGCTATGAACTTGAGCATGCTCTTAACAGTAAAAACCTAACTCTTCACTCAAAAATCTTATACCGTCACATGGTTAAAGATTCTAGCGGTGAAAGACACTTTACTAAAGTTGAAACAACTCCAGGTAGAGTAGCTATTTACAATATATTGCCAAGCATCATGAAGTCTGACTTTAAAATAGCTAACCAAGTCATGACCAAAAAAGCAGTAACCAACCTAATTGACAACGTATATCGTAATTGTGGTCAAAAAGAAACTGTTATCTTCTGCGATAAAATTATGGAGATCGGCTTCAAAAATGCGTGTAAAGCTGGTATTTCAATTGGCAAAGATGATATGATCATTCCTCAAAGCAAAACTGATCGCATTTCTGATTCAATTGAACAGATTAAAAAACTAGAAAAACAATATCGCGAAGGTTTAATTACCGGCGGCGAAAGATATAACAAAGTAGTCGATGAATGGACTAGCTGCACCAACGATATCTCAAAAGAAATGATGAAAGAAATTTCAGCATTCCAAGAACCAGTTGATGCTAACTCAATTTTCATGATGGCTGACTCTGGAGCAAGAGGTTCAGAAAACCAGATTAAACAGGTCGCTGGTATGCGTGGCTTGATGGCCAAACCATCTGGGGAAATTATTGAAACCCCAATTACCTCAAATTTTAAAGAAGGTCTTAAAGTACTTGAATACTTTATTTCTGCACATGGCGCGAGAAAAGGTTTGGCAGATACTGCGCTTAAAACAGCAAACTCTGGTTACCTAACCAGAAGACTAGTTGACGTATCACAAGACTGTATCGTTGTCGAAGAGGATTGCGAAACTTCAGAATACATAACTCTTGAGCCAGTTCTTGACGATGGAAGGGTTATTTCATCTCTATCAGATCAATCTCTTGGTAGAGTGCCATTTGAAGACGTGCTTGATAATAATGGCAACGTAATTGCCAAAGCCGGCGAAATGATTGATGAAGCAATTGCTGAAAAAATTGAAAAAGCAGAGGTTTCGTCTATCAAGTCTCGCTCAGTTCTAACATGTAACTCACGCGATGGTGTTTGTGTTAAATGTTACGGTCGCGATCTAGCAACAGGAAATATTGTCAGTATCGGTGAAGCAGTTGGCGTAATTGCTGCCCAATCTATTGGTGAACCAGGAACTCAGCTTACAATGAGAACATTCCACATTGGTGGTGCCGCACAAAGAGGTTCTGAACAATCTTCAATTTCTGCTATTGCGGATGCAAAAATCAAATTTGCAAAAGAAAATACCATCACCGATAGAAATGGTAAAGTTGTTGTAATTAACAGAGGCTGTGAAATTGCTCTAAATGATCCCAAAGGCAAAGAGATTCACCGCTACAAACTTCCTTATGGCGCATTCATTCACCATAAAGATGGTGCAGCGGTTAAAAAAGGTGAAGTACTATCAGAATGGGATCCTTACAACATTCCTGTTATTGCTGAAACCGATGGTAAAGTGACCTATAATGATTTAACTGAAAACGTTTCCTTGCGTGAAAAGATTGATGAAGCATCTGGCGTTTCATCAAAAATCGTAATTGATTGGAAACAATATAGTAAGCAAGAGTTAAAACCAAGACTATCGATCTCTGATTCTAAAGACGAGTTAATTAAGGAGTACCCACTATCAATTCAAACAATTATTGGTATTTCAAATAATGAAGAAGTAAGGGCTGGTGATATTATAGCAAGAATTCCAAAAGAATCTTCTAAAACCAGAGATATTACTGGCGGCCTGCCAAGAGTTGCTGAACTATTCGAAGCAAGAAAACCAAAGAATGCTTCTGTAATGTGCGATATTGATGGTCATGTTGAATTTGGTAAAGACTACAAAACAAAACGTAGAATTATTATCAGATCAAAAGATGCATCGCTTGAGCCTGTAGAATATAGTATTTCCAAAACTAAGCACTTATTCGTTGGGGAGGGTGACTTCGTGAAAAAAGGAGATATCTTAGTTGATGGTAACCCTGTACCTCACGACATCTTAAGAATCCTTGGCATGCAGGCATTTACCAACTATATGGTAAATGAAGTACAAAAAGTATATCGTATGCAAGGTGTAAAAATTGATAACAAACATATTGAAGTAATTCTTAATATGATGCTTAAGAGAGTAGAGGTTACAAATTCTGGCGACACTACACTATTAGCTGGTGAATATGTTGATCGCGATATATTTGAAGAAACAAATGTTAAAGCTATTGAAAATAAACAAAAACCTGCATCTTGCGTTCCGGTTCTTTTAGGTATTACAAAGGCCTCTCTTCAAACAAAATCATTTATCTCCGCTGCTTCATTCCAAGAAACCACTAGAGTTTTAACTGACTCTGCCGTTCAAGGAAAAGTTGATAGCCTAAGAGGTCTAAAAGAAAATATTATTGTTGGTAGACTAATACCAGCTGGTACTGGATTAATGGCTTCCAAGTATCGTAGGCAAGCATCTGATGAGGCAAAATTCGAACTTGAAAAACAAGATCTTTTGAATTCGGCAAAAGAAGTTCTTAAAGAAATCGAATAAATATTTCCCAAGGGGGGCTGAGTTGGAAGATTCAGCTCCCAAGCTTTTTTAATAAGAACGAATGACATTCGATGCAAATTTCATAAAAAAGTTCAAAAAGAATAAAAGAGGCTACTACTCTTTTATAACGTTAATCACAATATTTTTCCTCACCCTATTCTCAGAAATAATAGCTAACAACGAACCTTTATTGGTTAAATACGACAACCAAATCTTCTTTCCTTTTATAAACAATGTTCCAGAAACAACTTTTGGAGGACACCTAAAAACACATACAGACTACCAAGACCCTTTCGTTCAAGAAAAGATAACAAAAAACGGATTTATTATTTTTCCTCTGATACAATTTTCTTACAACACCATTAACTTCAATCTACCCTCTCCCGCCCCCTCAAAACCAACGTTAACAAACTTACTGGGAACAGATGATAATGGTCGTGATGTTTTAGCTAGAATATTATATGGCATCAGAATATCGCTAATTTTTGGTATCACCCTCGCTTTTTTTAGCATGGTGATTGGTGTTTCCCTTGGCGCAATTCAAGGCTATTTTGGTGGATTGTGCGACCTAATTCTACAAAGATTTATAGAAATATGGTCAAGTATGCCTATCTTGTTTTTACTCATCATTTTATCAACTATAATCACGCCCGGATTTTTCACGTTATTATTGCTAATGCTTGCTTTTAGCTGGATATCAATCGTCTCTTACGTCAGAGCAGAGTTTCTAAGACTACGAAATTTTGACTTTGTGAAAGCAAGCAAATCACTCGGCGCAAAAAACTCACGTATTATTTTTAAACATATATTACCTAACGCCTCACCTATAATAATAGCTAACTTACCATTCATACTAGCGGGATCAATAACCACCCTCACCTCTTTAGATTTCTTGGGATTAGGACTGCCAATAGGTTCTCCCTCTCTTGGAGAATTACTATCGCAAGGAAAAAACAACATCAATGCCCCATGGCTAGGTATTGCCAGCTTTCTTACCATCACGTTATTATTAACTTTATTAGTATTTATCGGAGAAGCATTGAGAGACAGCTTTGACAGTAGAAAAGAATAGTTGTAATTTTCTACCAAACTAAATTAAAATAATTTATACCAAGCCTCGTCTTTAATTGCCTTTTTAAACAAAATATTTTTGAGGATCAAATTATCAAGAAAATCTGCGTGTATCATGATATATAAAGGTTTTTTTATAATTTTAGACTAAAAATAAAAGCGATAAAAAAGTGATTAAAGACGAGGCTTGGTATAAAATAAATAAACTTTAACAATTTATTAAGTCAATATGCCTATAGAAATTACAATGCCAGCACTATCACCAACCATGACAGAAGGTAATCTTGCAAAATGGATTAAAAAAGAAGGCGACAAAGTAGAAGCTGGTGACGTTATTGCTGAAATCGAAACAGATAAAGCGACAATGGAAGTTGAAGCCGTTGACGAAGGAACGTTAGGTAAAATATTAGTGAGCGAAGGATCAGAAAATGTAGGGGTGAACTCGGTTATCGCTCTACTTCTCGAAGATGGAGAAGATAAATCCGCGCTGAAAGACTATAAATCTACTTCGACCCCAAAGGAAACCACAGCAGAAAAAACTGACAAAACAGAAAATAGCTCCGACAAGAAAAACACCCAAGAAGCTAAGACCAAAGAAATCCCAGCAACACCAACCGCCCCTATGACCACCAAATCTGGATCCACCGGATCATTTAATAATAAAATTAAAGCCAGTCCTTTAGCCAAAAGAATTGCTAAAGAAGAAAATGTCAGCCTTTATCAAGTAACTGGCAGCGGTCCTCATGGAAGAATTATCAAAGACGATATTATTGATTTTCTAAGAAATCCTGGATCCGCATCTGGTGTAGTTAGAAGAAATCCCCAAGAACATTACGCCGTTAAAAATAGCAATATCAGAAAAGTTATTGCACGTAGATTACTTGAGTCTAAACAAAACACACCACACTTCTATCTATCTTGCGAATTCAACATTGATAGACTTTTAGAAATTAGAGCAACAATCAATTCTGTTGCGCCAGTAGATGAGAATAAAAAGCCAGCCTACAAGATATCAGTAAATGATCTAATCATCAAAGCTTGCGCCCTATCCCTTAAAGAAGTGCCTCTAGCGAATTCGTCTTGGAGCGAAGAAGAAATTATCGTTTACAACAATATAGATATTTCAATGGCTGTAGCAATAGATGGTGGACTCATTACCCCAATTGTAAAAAATGCTGACCAAAAAGATCTTAAAACCATATCTGTTGAAACAAAAGAATTAGCAAAAAAAGCGCGTGAGAATAAGTTGCAACCAGAAGAATTTCAAGGCGGGTCATTTAGTATCTCTAACCTAGGAATGTTTGGAATCGATAATTTTAGCGCTATCGTTAATCCTCCGCAAAGCTGCATTCTAGCGGTATCTCGAGCAGTTAAAAAACCGGTAGTCGGTGATAATGATCAAATCACAATATCTAACTTAATGAATGTGACACTATCCTCAGATCACAGATCAGTTGATGGCGCTGTCGGAGCTGAATTTCTCAAATCTCTTCGAAAATACATAGAGCAACCAGTTTTGATGTTGTTATAAAAGAACTGTCTCATTAAAAGACAATGTCAAAAACTGAAAAAGATTTATTATTTTTAGGTTGCATTAAAAAAAATTGCTTGAAACTAAAGTTTTTATGAAGAAACTTTCGAGCTGTTTATATCATTAATCACACATAAATAATTATGTCGAAAATACTTGAATTGGTGATGATATCTGTCTTGCTATTATCGGCATTCTTCTTTGGTGTAGGATATTCCGGTCCTGTTAAGGAAAATTTTGGTTGGCTTTTCGAAGTAAAAGAGCAAGAAGTTGATATCCTCGAAACCAATACAGAACAAAATATCGCAAAACCAATAATAATAGAAAAAAAAGTCGAAATCACTGAAGACGCACAAGAAACCGACTCACCAGAACTCGAAGAATTTGGCGAAATTGACTAAAAACAAAACCACCAAAGAAAAAAACCAACACCCAAAAAACCATGAGAAAAACACCTATTCTCCCTAAAACCGCATTATTTTTCTTTATCTTTCATATTATAATCTCCAATCGATCTTTTGCCATCGAAAAAGAAGCGAACAGAGAAGAGGTAGTCACCGCCAGGTCTAAAAGATTCTACGAAAAATCAAATAAATCACGTCGGTATCTAGCAATTGGCGGTTCTTACGCATCAAAGTACAATTCAAAAGAAATAGATCTCACCACCAGATATCTACACCAAACTTCCAAATTTATTAATGAATTAAATTTCATAAATGAAAATGAATATGACGACCGCGGCAGCGGAGAAAATAGAAAATATGGCGTCAAAACATCAGAAAGTTACGATCTAGTATTATCTAGCAAAATTAGATTCAAAGAACATGGTAAATACTATACGGCCCTATTTCATAGAACACTCTATGATGACCTATCAATTTATTATTATGACATCTACAATGCCGTTGGAATAGGAAAAATATTCTTTAATGAAAAAACTGAAATAGACGTCAGTATTGGCCAAAGAAGAACGCATAATGCAGGAAATTCCATAAGTTTTATACCTTCAATTAGAACAAATTTCCAGCTCAGTAAAAACCTCAGACTAACGCAGAGAGGCTATTTATTCATCGATAATGAAAGTTTAGATAACGGAATAAAAACCAGGCTAGTATATCGCCTAAATAATAAATTATCGGTCGAGTTAAGGCATAATTTTGAGCAACGAAAATATGAAGACGACGAAAATAGAAGAGTAGTCAACCTTTTAAATCGAAGTATAACATTTGGAGTAATTTTTGATTTATAAAGGTTTATTATTTGAATTTAACTCTTCTATTTCGCTTTCATCAACCTCTCTATCAAGATGTTTTAGATTAACCTTATGTTCATTGCCATCCATATCAACAATAACCGTTATATCATCATCTAACTTAGCCTTCTCATCTGCAATACCACGATCAAGTTCGTATTTAACTTCATCAAGCCCAAAGTCACGACCCGAGATTTTTAGATAATTTTTTGCATCCATATACAGTTTTTTACCCTTATAAATAAATCGACCAATAAAATAAGCAATTTCAGGTAAATCAGCAGGTCTAATAAATAAGAGAGCTACTATTAGGACTATTATTAATTCTGTAATGGAAATTCCAAACATTTTCGTTAACCAAATCGACCAGTAATATAGTCTTGCGTTTTTTGTTTTTTAGGATTTGTAAAAATGACATCCGTCTTCCCATACTCAACCACTTCACCCATATTAAAGAATGCCGTCATATTCGAAACTCTAGCGGCTTGCTGCATTGAATGTGTTACCATAATAATAGTAAAGTTATCTTTTAGTTCATCAATTAACTCCTCAATTTTAGCTGTCGCTATTGGATCAAGAGCAGAACAAGGTTCGTCCATCAAAATTACTTCTGGCTCTATGGCAATTGTCCTCGCAATACATAATCTTTGCTGTTGGCCACCAGACAAGCCCGTTGCTTGATCATGAAGACGATCTTTAACTTCATTAAACAAGCCTGCTTTCGTTAAGCTTTTTTCAACAATCTCATCTAGTTCGACTTTACTATTAAATAGTCCGTGAATCCTTGGGCCATAAGCCACATTTTCATAAATTGATTTTGGAAAAGGATTTGGTTTTTGAAAAACCATGCCAACATTTGCGCGCAAAAGAACCAAATCTAAATCATTATCATAAATATTCTTTCCATCTAACGTAATTTCGCCCCTAATATCACACCCCAAAATAGTATCATTCATTCGGTTAATACATCTTAAGAAAGAAGATTTACCGCATCCAGAAGGGCCAATTAACGCCGTCACACTATTTGTTTTAAAATCCAAATTTATATCAAATAATGCCTGCTTTTTTGAGTAAAATAAATTAACGTTCTTCGCTGAAATCTTATTCGTCATAACTCTTTAAATCTAATATAGCTTAGTTTATAATTCAGAAGTAGCTTAAATACTAGTCGATAATTTTCAAAATGGAACTAAAAAGATTCATACCAAACTCACTATATGGCAGATTTCTGCTCATAATTGCTGTGCCTATTTTAATCGTTCAAATTGTTTCAATATACGTGTTTTTCTACACACATATTGATAATATATCAAAACATATGGCCAGGGGCGTCGTAGAGGAAATGAAGTTTATTCAAGAAACAATTGATGATCAAAAATCACAGAAATTCCTACAAAATTTTTCTAAACGAATCAACCTAGCCTTTGAAATAAAAAATAAATCTCAAGCGCACTCAACGCAAAGCATAATTAATAATAACTACCAATATATAAAACCAATAATTGATCCGTACAATCAATTTAAAATGGAACTAGAAAGATACGGTTTAGAACCTACGCATATTGGCGAAGATCCCGCGGATTCTAAGCAAATCATAGTTGAAATACCCCATAACAACCAAACTATTCTCTTCAAAATATCAACAAAAAGATTAACAAGCTCCAGTGGCTATGTCTTTACCTTATGGATGGCTCTAACAGCGATAATAACCTTAAGCATATCTATCATCTTCTTAAAAAACCAAGTACGGTCCATTAAAAATCTTTCAGAAGCAGCAGAAAAACTAGGAAGAGGAATAGATAGCCCCAATCTTAAAGCTTACGGATCAAAAGAAGTAAGGCTATTAGCAATTTCCTTTAAAAAAATGCAAGAACGATTAATGCGACAAATGTCTCAAAGAACCGATATGTTATCTGGCGTATCCCATGATCTACGAACCCCTCTTACTAGAATGAAGCTACAATTAGAATTAATGCCAAAAAGCGAAGAAACCACAGATCTTAAAAATGACATAGCCGATATGGAAAAACTGGTAGAAGAATATCTAAATTTTGCCAAAAATGACGATAAGGAAAAATCAAGCCAGATCGAAATAAAGAAATTTATCAAAGAACAAATAATCACATATTATGCCAAAATGGGCAAAGAAATTAATTGCCACCTCAACGTCACGAACAAATTAAAACTAAGTCTAAAAAAACTATCTCTAAAAAGAGCCCTAATCAACCTAATTGATAACGCTTTTAATCATGCCGACTCAGTAGAATTAATAGTATCCGAATCAAATTCTAATTTAATGATCATCATTGATGATAACGGTCCCGGAATCGCAAAAGAGGAAAGAGAAAAAGTAATTCGACCGTTCTATCGCATTGACAATTCACGAAATCTTGATAAAAAATCCAATTCTTCAGGATCAGGATTAGGACTTGCCATTGCCACAGATGCAATCACTTCTCAAGGCGGACATATTAGATTATCGGAGTCCCATCTTGGAGGATTAAGAGTAACAATATTTTTACCAAAATGAATATAACTATTATTGGCAGTGGTTACGTCGGATTAGTTTCTGGAATATGCCTAGCAAAAATTGGCCACAAAATAACCTGCGTTGACAAGGATGAAAATAAAATCACCCAACTAAAATCAAATATCATCCCAATTTTTGAACCTGGTTTAAAAGAGCTGCTACAAGAAGCCAAAGAAAAAGAGAATATCTCCTTCACCACCAACTTACAAGAAGCACTTCATAGCTCAAATGTGGTCTTCATAGCCGTTGGCACACCTCAAGACGAAGATGGCAGCGCCGATTTGTCTTATGTATTAGGCGCGGCAAAAGAAATTGCTCAACAATCAAATAACTATAAATTGATTGTCACTAAATCTACTGTACCTGCCGGAACGGGAAAAAAGATCAAAAAACTCATCGAAGAAGAAAATCCTCATATTAAATTTGACGTTGCCTCAAACCCAGAATTCCTACGCGAAGGTGTGGCAATAAACGACTTTCTAGAACCAGACCGCATTGTGATTGGCACTGACAACGAAAAGTCTCTAAAAATACTCCAAGAAGTCTATCAATATTTCCCAAAAGAAAAGCTTGTATCCTCCGACATAATTACAGCAGAGCTCATTAAATATGCCTCCAATTCATTTCTGGCAACCAAAATTTCATTTATAAATGAAATGGCAGATTTATGCGAAATCGTTGGTGGAGACATCAAAAAACTCTCTTATGCAATGGGTTTAGATGAAAGAATTGGCAATAAGTTTTTAAATCCCGGACCAGGTTTTGGTGGCAGTTGCTTTCCAAAAGACATCATGGCAATCCTCAATATCGCCAATCAAAATAATGTTAATTTATCACTCATTAATTCCGTTATCACCTCAAATAAGAATCGCGCTATCAAAATGGTTAACAAGGCCAAAAAGCATTTAAATAATAACCTAAAAAACAAAAAAATCTCTATTCTTGGATTAGCCTTCAAAGCCAACACAGACGATATACGATATTCGCCAGCCATTCAATTAATTAGAGAATTACATAAAGAAGGATCTCTAATCAAATGTCATGATTTTGCTGCTCTAAAAAATAGCCAAAGAGAGTTAGCGGATCTAAAAAATATTCAATATTTCCAGGATCAATATGAAGCCATTTCAGATTCTGATTTAATAATAATAACAACGGAATGGGAAGAATATAAAAAATTAAATTTTGACAAAATCAAAACTCTAACAAATTGTAAGACAGTGTTAGATTTACGAAATTTATTTGAGCCTTCTGCAATAGACGCTCTAGATTTTAACTACGATTATATCGGAAATAAGAATATTTAAATTCCATGATTAAAATAGGCAACATTACTCTTGAAAATAATGTTTTGCTTGCACCCATGTCAGGAGTAACAGACCTGCCTTTTAGAAGATTAGTAAAACAATTCGGTGCTAGCCTTGTAATATCAGAAATGATTGCTTCACGCGCCATGATATTGCAAACGAAACAATCCATTCAAAAATGCCAAAAAGATACTAGTCACTATCCAACGTCGGTTCAACTTGCTGGATGCGATCCAGAAGTCATGGCTGAAGCTGCCAAATTAAATGAAGATCTGGGGGCAGATATCATTGACATTAATTTTGGCTGCCCAGTCAAAAAAGTAGTAAATGGCTTTGCCGGAAGTGCTTTAATGAAAGATGAGGCTTTAGCCACAAGAATTATGGATGCAGTAGTCAAGGCGGTAAAAATACCGGTCACCATGAAAATGCGTTTAGGCTGGAATAGCGAAAACCTCAATTCTCCAAGCCTCGCAAAAAAAGCAGAAGATGTCGGTATAAAAATGCTTGTAGTCCACGGACGCACCAGATGCCAAATGTATAATGGCTCAGCAAATTGGGAACTAATCTCCAAAGTAAAAGAAAATGTCAAAATTCCAGTAATAGCAAATGGCGATATCAAAACTGGCGAGAACGCCAAAGAAGCATTAAAACTATCAAAAGCCGACGGTGTAATGATTGGCAGAGGTTGTTACGGAAAACCATGGTTAATTAACCAAATTAACGAAGAAATAAATGGCCAAAAAGTCAGCCCCACACCAACCTTAGCAGAACAAAAGGATATTGTACTAAATCACTTCAATGAAATGATTGATCATTACGGTGAAAAAACCGCCATACCATTAGCAAGGAAACATATTGGCTGGTACAGCGCAGGGATTCCTGGTTCAGCAGAATATAGAGCCAAAATAAATACAACCCATCGCAAAGAGGAAGTCCAAAACCTCATACAAGAATTCTACGAAAAGCAAATTTTAGGGCAAATTTTAGGGCAAATATAATGAAAAAATTAACAGTAGCAATTTGTCAAATTAACTCAATTGTTGGTGATATTGAAGGTAATTTTCAAAAAATAATTTCCAAATATCACAAATTTGAACATAGTGTTCAAATTTGTGATTTAGTTATTTTTCCAGAGATGGCAATTTGCGGTTACGACTGCAAAGATCTGCTTCTGAAAGAATATTTCTTAGAAGAGATCAAAGAAAACATTCTTAAAATTTGCCAACAAACTGTAGGAAAAAATTGCGCAATCTTGCTTGGCGCTCCAACAATATCTGTTAACAGTAAAAACCAAAAAAAACTCTACAACTCTGCAATTCTAATTGAAAATGGCGAGATTCGAAACATTGCCAATAAAAAAACACTCCCAAATAGCGAAGTATTTGATGAAAAAAGATATTTTAGCGAATCAAAATATCTCTCTTACCCGACCTTAAAAGGATTTACCTTAAACATCCTGGTGTGCGAAGATATGTGGAATAACTTCAACGCCACACTTGCAAGTCAACAAATATTTGATTTTTCAGTCTCAATAAACGCCTCGCCTTTTCACCAAAATAAACAAGAAGAAAGGTTAAAAACCGCCAAAAATTTTGTCAAAAATACTAATAAACCACTATTATATTGTAATGCAATCGGCGGACAAGATGAATTAGTTTTTGATGGATCATCTTTCGCTCTGAATGCAAAAGGCAAAGAGATATTAACTCTAAAATCATTTAAAGAGGATCAAAAAATAATCGAAATCACAAAAAAAGGGCAAAAAATAAACATTACCTCCAACGAAAAAGAAGAAGATATTTTAGATAATGATGAAAAAACATATTCAGCTTGTATCTTGGGCTTAAGAGACTACATCCAAAAAAATGGCTTTAAAAAAGTAATCCTTGGAATGTCTGGCGGCATTGATTCCGCTATTGCCGCAACAATAGCAGTTGATGCTTTAAGCCCTAAAAATGTCACAATATACGCCCTACCTACACAATTTAACGCCCAGTCATCAATCGATGACGCAAAAGCCTGTGCAAAAAACCTAAAGCTACATTTAGAAATAATAGATATTGAAGATCTCTTCCAACAAATGCTACGGACTCTACCCGCAATCAATGAAATAGCGAAACAAAATCTACAATCAAGAATTCGTGGTAATATTTTAATGTCACTTTCAAATACAACCGGAGCACTTCTACTTTCCACTGGAAATAAGTCAGAATTAGCAGTTGGCTATGCTACAATTTACGGTGATATGTGTGGCGCATTTAACCCAATAAAAGATATCTACAAAACCGAAATTTTTCATTTAGCAAAATGGCGAAATAATAACATTCCATCAATTGCATTACTTAAGAATAAAAATCTAATTCCCAATAATATCATTACCAAAGAACCAAGCGCTGAACTATCACTAAATCAAAAAGATTCCGACTCATTGCCCGAATATGAAATATTAGATCAAATCCTAAAATTAATCATCGAAGAACAAAAATCTATAAATGACATAATCGCACTCGGCTTTAATGAAAATGAGGTAAAAAAAGTTGCAAAACTTTTCTACCATTCAGAATATAAAAGAAATCAAGCGCCCATCGGTCCTAAAATATCAAAAATGGCCTTTGGAGTTGAAAGAAGATATCCAATTACGAATAGACATTGCCAATGACAAATACATATGCATCCTTCTGGCGCAGAATCTTAGCCTTCATAATAGATGGCATCTTTTTTTCTTTTCTATTTTACGCAATCCTAAAAATATCTCACAGTTTATTTTATCCAAACATTAACAATTCCCAGAACATGACGTTCTTTGACATAATATTCTTATTATGTATATTTATCATTCCCGTCTTGTTCACAATAATGGCCGAAATACTATTTATTTCATCGCCTTGGCAAACAACTCCCGGAAAGAAAACCCTGCGCACCTTCATTGGTCATAAAGAAAATGGTGTAGCAATATCAAGATTTGTAGCATTCGCCAGAATATTACTGAAATATTTGGTAATATTGTTATTTTTTATGGGAATCTCTCTATTAAAAAATCAAGAACTAGCTCTTATGGGACTAGAAGCAGCAAAGTTAGGAATAATTCTGATTACACCAACAATTCTAAATATCTTTAGCGTAATGTTTGGCAAAGAGAAACTGACCGTCCATGACTTTGTTTGTACCACAAGAGTTTTCAATCAAGTAAATAAATAACCGCACATGTCACACAATAAAAAATATGCCGGATTTTTTATTAGACTATTAGCAGGAATCATTGATGTAATCGTTTTATTGCCACCATTATTCATCTTGAGTTATTTATTAATTGATTTTAGCTCCACTTCGTCGCTAACAACCATTCTTAAAGAAAACGAAAACACGCTAAACATTATAAGCGTAATCATCACTATTCCTTATCTAACCTATTTTATCGCCAGCAATTCCCAAGCCACAATTGGAAAAAAAGCGCTAGGAATTTATGTAGGAAATATAGACGCATCACAATTATCACATAAAAGATCCCTTAGTCGCTCATTAATGTCCGCGGTTACTTCGATGACATTAGGAATTGGATTTTTATCAGTATTATTCACCAAAGAAAAAATCTCTTTACATGATTTTATATGTAAAACTAGAGTATTTTACAAAGTAAACTAAATTATCAACACTATGATGAATATTCTTGGAGTCTTATCGATAGTAACAAAACACATTCCCATAAAATGCGAGGGACATAGCGGACTTATCCCCAGAATATTAGCATTATTTATCGACCTATTTATCTGCAAAATTATAACCTTCTTAATTATCCTCACCTTATCATATTTTAATCTCATAGAAATAGATAATCTCTTATCGAGATTATATTCGTTTTATCTAGAAGTGGATGGCTGGAAATTGTTAAAACTAAAAGAAATTTATTTTTCCCAAGACAATTTACAGTATATGGCAATGTTATTCTTAACCTTCACCCTATATTCATCTTTTTTCAAAATATCTACCCAACGATGCACACCCGGAAAGTCAATTTTTAAAATAATTGTTGTAAATCACGATGGATCAGGCTTAAATATAGGTCAGGCATTATTAAGATCATCACTAACCTTTATTTCTTTCTTAATGTTGCCAATTGGAATTATTAGTTTTTTAACAGCACTCTACTCACGAGAAAAAATATCTTTGCACGACCGCATTTGTGACACAAGAGTAGTAAAGTTTCATCATTAAATGACAAAAATCTGTAGATTTGCCCCTTCCCCTACTGGCTTTTTGCACGTTGGCAATATAAGAGCTGCAATTATCAATTACCTATACGCCAAAAATACCAATGGCAAATTCTTACTTAGATTTGACGACACTGATGCATCAAGAGTAAAAGATGAATATAAAAACATGATCCTCGAAGATTTAAAATGGCTTGGCATCCATTATGATCAAATGACCAAACAATCTGACTTTTTAAAACGATATGAAGAAGCAAAAAACCAGCTAATAAAATCAGGCCATTTATATGAATGTTTTGAAACTCCAGAAGAACTAAAGCTACAAAGAAAATCCCAAACAGCAGCCGGTATGCGCCCAATTTATGATAGAAGCGCACTTAATCTAACCAATGAACAAAAAGATAATCTAAGACAAAAAGGTATAAAATCTTATTTTCGTTTCAAACTAAAAGATGAGGAAACCTCTTGGGAAGACAAAATCAAAGGCAAAATCACCTACCCAGGAAGACATTTTTCTGACCCCGTAGTCATTAGAGAAAACAATATTCCAACTTACACATTTTGCTCAGTAATTGACGATATAGATTTCAAGATAACCGACATCATCCGAGGTGAAGATCACATCACCAATACAGCAATTCAAATTCAAATATTTGAAAGTTTAGGCGTAAAAGCACCTAACTTTGCTCACTTGGGACTGATCAAAGCAAGAGAAGGAAAAATATCAAAAAGAGAAGGTGGATACGACATTAAAACTCTCAGACAAGAAGGGTTTGAACCAATGTCAATCATCAACTTGCTGAGTCAAATTGGCACGTCAAAACCAATTGAGATACATAAAAATATTGACTCACTTGCCAAAGAGTTTGACTTTAATATTTTCTCAAAATCATCAACAAATTACGAAATCCAAGAATTAAATAATCTCAACCAAAAACTACTAATCTCCACACATTTTGAAGAAATAAAAAATAGGTTGCCAAATATTGAAGAGCAATATGCCAAAAAATTATGGCAATGCATATCTCCAAATATCACCTTTTTTAAGGAAATATTTGACTGGCTACAAATCTGCACACAAGAAACCGTCTTCGCAACAAATCCTGAAGATAAAGATTTCTTAAAAGAGATCTCGCACTTCCTACCTCAAGACACTAAAGACGAAAATTGCTGGGAAAATTGGATAGGAGAAATTAAAAAAATAAGTAATCGCAAAGGAAAACAATTATTCATGCCCATCAGAGTAGCCCTTACCGGACAAAATCACGGACCAGAGTTAAGATATCTAATTAATTTATTAGAAAGAGATCTAATAATAAAAAGACTAGGCAGCTAGACTCTATTCACAAATTATTGTTAGCAACTTAACAAAGCCTAAGATTCTTTAGAAATTCTTTTAAAATTCCCGTCAATACACGCACCATCTTCAACCGACAAGGTGCCGTAGTCGATATTTCCGTTTATCTTGGCTTTATTAGCAATATTGATCGATTTTGCATTAATATTACCCGTCACCTCGCCTTTTACTACAAGCGATTCTGCTGATATTGTACCGTCAACAAAGCCAGATTCTCTAATAACAATAAAATTACCATTGATAGTGCCATTAAACTTACCTTCAATTTCAATCAATCCTGTGCTTTTAATATCACCTTCCATCACAACATCACGAGATATAATTGTAGGCGTCGACTTAGGAGTTTGAGGTTTGCTACTTAAAAGACCTTTGTTAGACTTTGTAGATGATGAAATAACTTTAGATATAGACATATTTAACTCTTATTATCTTTTTTATACAACAACTCTCCGGCCTGTATAAAATTGTAAGGATTTAGCGGAGATTTCTTATATCTAACTTCATAATGCAAGTGAGAACCAGTGCTTCGACCTGTATTACCTTGCAAAGCAATCAGCTGACCTCTTTTGACTATATCTCCTTTCTTAACATTAACTGCAGACAAATGACCGTAACGAGTTGTAATCCCATAACCATGATCAATCACTACGGCCTTGCCATAATCATTAAATCTACCAGCCAGAATTACCTTCCCTTCGGACGGACTATAGACTTCTTCTTTACTTGGTCCAACAAAATCTAAACCTCTATGCCTAGCCTTTCTATTCGTTATTGGATCAACTCTAGTTCCAAAACCACTTGATATATAATAATTTTTCATAGGCTTAGCAAAAGGAATAATCTCAACCAACTTTTCCAAAGTCATTAAGTAATCAAAATCACCACTAAACTTAACATCGCTCAAATGATCCTCTAAATTACCATTGGAGATCAAATCATCTTCGGCAATTTCTTCATCCAATAACGGACCCCCTTTAGCACTAACTTTAGCACTAACTTTAGCACTAACTTTATCAACCAATTCTGATTCAAAATCAAATTTAGCACCTTCTATTTCACCAGCTATCCTGCGCCCTAAACCAGCCTGCCTAATAGCAGATTCTATTTTTTCTATTCTCTGCGAAGCAATATGTTGAATCCTAGATATTTGACTGGTGGCCGTTTTGATTTCATTAAAAATGCCTTGATCTAATTTACTCAAATCATCTTCTGTAAAGTTTTCAGGCGCATTAAAATTATGATCTGGAATCACTGTACCTTTGTCTTCATCAGTTATGGATAATAAATATTCACTAATTTTCTGTAACTTAGTATTAACCCCCCTAACTTCTCCGTCAAAATACTTGTTTGCAGCTTTTAGCTTATTCATCTCACTATCTTTTTTTGCCATGTAGATACCGTAATTAAAAGACTTTACAAACCACAAGCCAACAAAAATAACAAAGATCGAAGCAGTAAGCTGGATAAAAAATCCCAGATTAAAAGTTTTTATACCGCTAGAAGTAACCAATAATAACTTTCTTTCTTTTTTCAAAAAATCGTAAACACCCAACACCACAAATGCAGTAGCCTTTCGCAACAATAAGAAAGGGTAGGATATTAATTTTACTTGCTTCGCAAAGGAGTACATTGGTACAAACTGAAAATTTTTTATAAAAAATATGCTGGGTCAGATTCTTGAATTTTTTACATTTGTGTCAAGACCTTTATGCAAAAAACTTAAAAAATTTACCACATCACAAAGATATTGACTAAATAGAAAGAAACAATTATAGTTTGCGCCCCAATTTATTAATAATATTATTTATCGAAATGTCACAACCAGCTACTACTAAAAGTGCTATCTCTGGAGTAGACCCACAACAACATAAAGTTAATGTTGTATTGACAGATGGTTCAAAAATAGAAATCCTTACCACCTGGGGTAAAGAAGGTGATACTTTAACTTTGGACGTAGATCCAAAAAACCACCCAGCATGGCAAGAAAAAGCACAAAACTTCGTTAATGCTAACGACGAAAGACTTACTAAATTTAAAAATAAATTTGGTGATTTTAAATTTGCCGCAAAGAAAGCAAACTAGATGATACTAACTCTATCGGGATGGGGTCAAAAATTTGATTCTCTAAAAGTAATTTTTAGAAATCAAAATTTTGACCCCTCTTTTTTTGCCCAAAACCCAATCATCCACTTCGACTACACCAAATTCAACAACACGCAAGACTTCTTCAAAGAAATAAAATTCCAAAACCTAAATCCAAAAATGGTAATCGGCTGGAGTTTGGGGGGCCAACTAGCGATCCGACTAATCGAAAAGAAAATAATCACTCCAAAAACCCTAATCCTAATCGCGCCACCCTTCCAAATGGTAAAAGACAAAAAAATCAGCACCGCAATGTCAAAAAAAACCTACGAAGAATTCTATCAAAGTTTCTCCACCTCCCCCACCAAAACCCTAAAACAATTTTCCATCCTAACGGCCATGAATGACAAACACGCCAAAGAAATCACCAAAACCCTAGACATAAATGATAAAAACCAAGAAAACCTAAAATTCTGGCTAGAAGAACTAAAAAATTTCACCTGCTTCAACGTAGATTTTACCGACTTCCCCACAACAATCTTCTGCCAAGGAAGCGGTGACATGATAGTCCACCCCAACCAAACCCAATATTTCCAAGCAAGAATCAAAGACTTTACCCTAGAACAATTCCCCAACTGCGGCCACGCCCCTCACCTCAACGACCCAGACAAAGTAACACGCATCATCTCTGTGAGATTACTTTAATATAATTTACTACCCCTTAGAGAAATTAAGAACCAGATAATCAAATAATTGACACGCATTTCTCATAACGCCTTACCAAGTATTTTTTAATGAAGCTAGAAGCAAAGAACGATCTACATCAAGAATTCTGAGGCTTTATGATAATTTTTACCAAAAATATGAAAAATATAAACTATCTTTTCCATCGCGCATCTAAAAGATGGGAATTGATATTATATCCCCCTACGATAAGACATCGCTTCAAGTAAATGCTTTCTCTTTATTTTCTCTTCGCCATCCATATCAGCTATCGTCCTCGCAACTCGTAAAATTCTTGTTAATCCACGCATTGAAACTCCCATTTTATCAATAAAATCATTTAGAAGTTTTTCATCTTCTTCTTGTAGTTCGCAATATTTTTCTAAAGATGATCCAGTAAGCTTAGCATTAATTTTGTAAGGCTGTTGTGTAAATCTGTCATATTGTAATTTTCGTAAATTCTCTACCCTTTCTTTTACCAGCTGCGATGATTCTCCTGGCCTTAACTTTCTTAGAGAAATCATATCAATATTGCCAACATAAACAACTAAGTCGAAACGATCCAACAATGGTCCAGAAATTTTAGATTTATATTGCATACCACAATCTGGTGCTTTTCGGCATTCTTTTTTTGCATCCCCTAAATATCCGCATTTACATGGGTTCATTGCTGCGATTAATTGAAAACTGGCGGGGTAAGTGACGTGGGAGTTTGCTCTGGAAATTGAAATGTCACCATTTTCCAAAGGTTGTCTCAGCGAATCTAAAACTTGTCGTGGAAATTCGGCTAATTCATCTAAAAATAATACACCATTATGGGCTAGAGAAACTTCACCGGGTTTTGCTTTTTGCCCTCCCCCAACCATTGCTGGCATTGAACAAGAGTGATGCACCTCAACAAATGGTCTTTTTGTTAATAATTTTCCACCAACAATTTTGCCACTAATACTTTGCACCATATTAACTTCTAATATTTCTTCTAAAGTCATTTTTGGTAATATTCCAGGCAATCTTGAGGCCAACATTGACTTTCCTGTTCCCGGAGGGCCAATCATCAATATATTATGACTACCACCAGCGGCAATTTCCAAAGCTCGTTTGGCAATATCCTGACCTTTAACATCAACCAAATCTGGATAATCCTCTTCCACTGCCCCACCACCTATTTCTGGTCTTTCTAAAATTTGCAACCCCTTAACATGATTTAGTAAAGATAATAAATTATCTACAGCAATAATTTCTAAATTTCCTGCCCAAGCAGCTTCAGGACCATTTTCTTTTGGACAAATTATTCCACATTTTCTTTCATTTGCTCCAATACCTGCAGAAATTACGCCACTAACTGGTTTTATACCACCATCCAAAGAAAGCTCTCCCAGAGCGCAATAATTTTCTAAATCTTTTTTCTTCACAACGCCCATTTCCATCAAGATTGCCAAGGCGATTGGCAAATCAAAATGACTACCTTCTTTTTGCAAATCAGCGGGGGATAAATTAACTACAATTCTTTGAAAAGGCCATTCAAGACCAATGGAACAAATAGCGGCCATGACTCTTTCTTTCGACTCTCCAACAGCTTTATCTGGTAATCCAACAATGTTAAAATTAGGTGCTCCGGAAATGATTTTTACTTCAACGTCAACATCTACAACTTCAATTCCGCGAAATGCGAAGGTTTTAATTTTAGCGACCATGGTCTTTGGGTTTATTATTATTGGTGTAGAGCGGGTTTGTTGGTGGTGCTACAATTTATTAGCGGCTATAATACATACTAAATTCTATAGGATGAGGCGTTTGTTCATAAGCCTCAACTTCTTTAGTTTTTAGTTCGATATAGGCGTCAATTTGATCATTAGTAAATACTCCACCCTCAAGTAAGAATCCCCTATCCTTATCCAAAGCGTCAAGCGCTTCGCGCAAAGATCTTGCAACTTGCGGGATAGATTTCACTTCCTCTCTTGATAAATCATAAAGATTTTGGTTTCTTGGCTCACCTGGGTGAATTTTATTTTTGATTCCATCCAAACCTGCCATCAAAAGAGCTGAACAAGTTAAATAAGGATTTCCAGCCGGATCAGGAAAGCGAGTCTCGATTCTTCTCGCTTTTTCATTGGCAACATGAGGAATTCTAATGGAGGCCGATCTATTTTTAGCTGAATAAGCTAGAATAATAGGAGCTTCAAAACCTGGAACTAATCTTTTGTAACTATTAGTAGTGGCATTAGAAAAAGCATTAATGGCTTTAGCATGTTTGATAATTCCACCAATATAATATAGCGCTAGTTCAGATAAATTAGCATGATCAGTACCGCTAAATAGATTTTTACCTTGTTTCCAAATTGATTGATGCACGTGCATACCAGAACCATTATCTTGATAAATTGGTTTTGGCATAAAAGTAGCTGTTTTTCCGTAAGCATCAGCAACATTTTGCACAACATATTTAAATTTTTGAATATTATCCGCAGTATGAGTAAGCGTACTGTACTCAAACCCAATTTCATGTTGCGCATTAGCAACTTCATGATGGTGCAAACTTGGCACCAACTTAACCTGCTTCATTGAATCAACAATCTCAGATCTTAAATCTTGACCGCTATCTAAAGGAGATAGATCAAAATAAGATCCTTTAGGCTGGGATCTGTGCCCCATATTGCCACCTTCAATAGAAATGCTAGAATTCTTTGGCAACTCTGAACCATTTACCTCATAGAAATTGCCACAATTATTAGTACCGAACTTAACATCATCAAATACAAAGAATTCTGGTTCCGGGCCAAAATAGGCAACATCACCAATGCCGCTATCTTTTAAATATTTTTCAGCTTTTTTAGCGGTATTTCTTGGATCCCTATCATAACCTTCATCGGTTTGCGGCTCAATAACGTCGCAAATTAACACTAAAGTAGTAGAGCTGTTAAACGGATCAATAAAAGCAGAATCAAGCTGCGGTTTCAAAACCATATCAGATTCATTAATATCCTTCCACGCTTCAACCGAAGAACCATCAAAAGCAACACCGGTTGTTAACGCCTCATCGCCAACCATGTCAGCACAGTGGCTGATATGCAACCATTTACCATTATAATCACAAAAACGAAAATCAACAAATTCAACGTTATTGTCTTTAACCATCTTGAGGATACCAGAAACAGTCACAGAACTATTCTTTTTGCTTTTAGTCATAAAATAAAATTTGGAAATTTAAAAATATAAGATGAGGAACCTACTATTCCCCTAGATGGGAGTACATTTTTACAACTGCCAAACTAATTTGTACAGAAGTTTTTGAAGATATTTTACCGCTACATTAAATTTTTATTGATTTTTCACATCCACTGCCTTTACAATACACGCCTCGTTAATTTGGGGTCCGTAGCTCAGTTGGATAGAGCAACAGCCTTCTAAGCTGTGGGTCAGAGGTTCGAATCCTCTCGGGCTCACCAAATTAGCCCTTCTCACCTACTTCCAAACAGCGCTGTTCCGATCCTAATCTGACTTGTACCGCAAGCAATAGCCTGCTCAAAATCCGAACTCATGCCCATTGATAACCTCTCCAAACCATTTTCCTTAGCAATCTCAGATAAAAGCGCGAAGTAAGGAGAAGCCTCTTCGTCACTTGGTGGTATGCACATTAATCCAACAACATTTAATTGACATTCTACTTGACAATATCTAACTAACTCGTTCACTTCGCTTGGATAGACACCACCTTTTTGTTCTTCTTCACCAATATTTACTTGAATAAAAATGTCCGGATTTTTTTCTAATTTTTTCACCGCTTTTGAAATTTCTAAAGCTAACTTCTTGCTATCAACCGTCTCAATTACATCAAATAATTCAACTGCATCTTTAGCTTTATTACTTTGCAAATGACCAATAAAATGTAATGTAACTTTATGATCCTTTCTGATCTGTGACCACTTTTCTTTTGTCTCCTTGATATAGTTCTCGCCAAAACACTTACATCCCAAGTCAATCGCTTGATAAATTTTTTCTTTTGACTGCTTTTTTGAAACCGCAACTAAATCTATTAAAGCGGCTTTTTTATTGTATATTTTACAATATTTTTCTATCTTAAACTGCAAGACTTCTAAATTATGTTTAATTGTCATGAACTTTAAAAAAATTTATCAATTGCTGGAAATGCCAGTATTATTTAGCGATAGACGAAAAATTACCAACTTTGATAAAACAATCAACAATCTACCTAGATTTTCTGCAATCATTATTAGAGAGTACGACCTTCCAAAAAGAAAAAGAGAGCAATTTATTCAAAAAGCCCTTCTAAAATTAAAGAAGAAAAAAATAAAGATTATAATAGGAAAAGACATTGCGCTAGCTAAAAAATATAAAGCCAACGGTGTACATTTTTCTGACAACGATAACATTCCACTCAAATTTTTTAACAAAAAATCTTTCAAGAAAGACTTTATTTTAAGTATCTCGTGCCACAATTTTACCAATCTTCTTAGATACTCAAAATATAAAATTAATTGGCTATTTATCTCACCAATTTTTCCCACCACAAGTCATAATAGTTCAAAAATAATTGGGATTACTAAATTGGCAGAAATATCTTTAAAATATAAAAAATTACCCTACAATACGCCTAAATTATTCGCTTTAGGCGGTATTTCACATAACAATATAAAAAAAATTGCCAAAACCAACATATCATCTTTTGGCGCAATAGATTATTTTAAATTATAGCTTATGAAAATTACACCAGTCATACTTTCTGGCGGTACAGGAACAAGACTTTGGCCTGTTTCGAGAAAACTGGATCCAAAACAATTCTCGGATTTTTTTGGCGACAAAT
This sequence comes from Rickettsiales bacterium, assembly GCA_016778745.1. Taxonomy (GTDB): domain Bacteria; phylum Pseudomonadota; class Alphaproteobacteria; order Rickettsiales; family UBA1997; genus JADHOZ01. The sequence goes on along the minus strand of JADHOZ010000004.1, from coordinate 3,582 downwards.
CCTTGTTCCAACAAACAATTCTTAGAACACAAAATAATAAAACATTCCACACCCCTATCACCATATGCAACAATGAACACAGATTCAGCGTGTCTGAATCTCTAAAAAATATTAATATCACTCCCAAATCAATAATATTAGAGCCGTCGGGCAGAAACACCGCACCCGCAATAGCCATCGCAGCAATTGATATCATTACACACAATGAGAAGAACGACGATTTAATGCTTGTAATGCCATCAGATCATATTATTGAGAATGAAACGATTTTTTTAAAACAAGTTGAAATAGCAGCGACAGTAGCAAAGAAAGAACATTTAGTCACTTTTGGAATCGTGCCAAAATCCCCAGAAACAGGATATGGATATATTAAGAAGTCAACAAAAATAAAAGGTTTAAAAGAAGCATATCACGTTGATAAGTTTGTTGAAAAACCAGACGTAAAAACTGCTGAAAAATTCATTAAAGATAATGGATATTTCTGGAATAGTGGTATTTTCTTATTCAAAGCCTCTACCTATCTAGAGGAATTACAAAAACATAATAATCCAATATTTCTAGATTGTTGCAACAGTTACAATAATGCAACTAAGGATCTAGAATTCACCAGGCTAGACAAAGAGTATTTTGACAAATGCGATAATATCTCCATTGATTATTGCATAATGGAAAAGACCAAAAAAGCAGCCATAGTACCTCTGGATGCAAAATGGTCGGATGTTGGATCCTGGGATTCAATCCACAAAATCAGCGATAAAGATAAAAATAATAATTCATTAATAGGAGACGTAAAAGCCCTAAATACTCAAAATTGCTACATACATTCTTCTGACAAATTGATAACAACAATAGGTGTAAAGGATTTAATCATCATATCTCTGAGAGATGCAGTATTAGTAGCCAATAAAAATTCCTCTCAAGATGTTAAGACTCTATTTAATATCCTAAAAGAAGAAAAGCGTGAAGAATGCATTCAACATACCAAAACGCATAGACCCTGGGGTAGCTTTGAAACAATATACTTAACCGGCAGGTCCAAAGTCAAAAAAATCACCGTCAATCCACAATCATGCTTATCTTTACAAATGCATAATCACCGAGCAGAGCATTGGATCGTAATCAAAGGCACCGCATATGTCACATGCGATGATAAAGAATTCATTCTCACCGAAGATCAATCAACATATATACCCATAGGGGAAAAGCACCGCTTAGAAAATAAAGGGAAGATTCCTCTTGAAGTGATAGAGGTTCAAACCGGATCTTACTTAGGAGAAGATGACATAATCCGCTTCAGCGACATGTACGGAAGATGATCTCTTTTTGGATAATATTAAAACATGAACTAAAACTCAGCCTGACTAACATTTCAAGAATAGTCACCAATTTTCTATTTTTTATTATATTATCTTCCATCTTTACTATTCTATCTAAAAACTTCGTTATTCAAGAAAATAACTCAGACTACCTTACTACAATCATCTTATTTTGCCTAGTATCATCATCAATTTTTATCAATTCTACTTTCTTAAATGAGGATTTTGAAGATGGAACATTAGAGCAAATCTCGCGAAAAATAGAAAATCTAGAAACCTACATCACCGCCAAAATCCTAAATATTTTTATTATAAACAACCTACCCATCATCATTTCAACTCCCGCAATTATTGCCCTCAGCGGTATCACTCTGGACCCAAAAAACTTGATTGTCACCCTCACATTAACAGCACTTACCATCAATTTTATAAGCTGCTTAAGTGGTAGTCTCTGCACCATAAAAAATTCAGCACCAATATCCGCTATCATCATGTTGCCACTCATCATTCCGATATTAATATTGTCATTTAACCAAATTACCTCACCAACAGAAAACCTACTGACGACACTAACTGCTATCACCTTGTTATCTATATCACTTACAACTTTAGCCGCTAGCAAGATCGCAAAAATACTTTTAGAATGATGATTTGGATCTTAGCTAGTTAAGACAACTATTGGTAATTATGCTTTAAAAATTAAGCATATTCAATAATGACTTGACCAATTCCTACAGCCTCGCCTTCACTGAATTTGATTGATTTAATTGTTACATCGTGGTCGGTTCTAATTGAATTTTCCATTTTCATCGCTTCAATCACCACTAATTCGCTGCCGGATTTTACTTCATCACCTTCGGATACTTTGAATCTAACGATTTTACCGGTAATTGGCGAAGATAATTTTGTTGGCTTAGCATTTTTATCTATTTTTGGCATGAATTTAGATAACTCTGCTGTTCTTGGAGAATAAACACTAACAAAGGCATCTAAACCAGAATATTGCATTAAATAGCTACCTGTATTGTTATTTTCTCTGATTTTCACCCCTACTTCACGACCACTTACCTTTCCTCTAAATAATTTTTCGCCGTTATTCCATGGGCTACTTAAGCTGATTTTTTTGTTGTTACAACTCAAAACCGTCTCCTGAGTAGATCTGCTAATTAGATTTACCAAATATGATTTATTGTCTATCATAACCACCCATCTTTCTGAAATTTGTTTAGTTCTATTTCTAAGTTGACCAGTCATGTGAGAGTTTCTCTCATAGTTCTTTAGGAATACATCCATCGCACTCGCAATTAAAACTTCTGCCGCCTGAGAATCTAGCTCACTACCAGAAAATCCTGCCGGGAATTCTTCTTTGATAAATCCTGTAGTAAGGTTTCCTTTAACAAAACGATCATTTTTCATGATCGTTTCGAGGAAGCTGATATTATGTGATACACCGCCAATTGCGTAGCTCTCTAATGCACGCCTCATATGCTCAATTGCTTCTTTTCTGTCTTTACCATAAGAACATAATTTGGCAATCATGGCATCGTAAAACATACTCACTTCACCACCCTCATAAACACCAGTATCAACACGTACATTTTCGCTCGCTTCTGGCTCAATATACAAATTGATTCTACCAGACGAGGGTAGGAAGCCACGCGATGGATCTTCGGCATAAATCCTTGATTCCATTGCCCAACCGTTAAGCTTAATATCCTCTTGTTTGAATGGTAATTTATCCCCATTGGCAACTTTGATCATTAACTCAACCAAATCTACACCCGTGATTAGTTCCGTGACTGGATGCTCAACTTGTAATCTGGTATTCATTTCTAAGAAATAGAAATTCTTGTTCTTATCCATAATATATTCGATAGTCCCAGCCGAAAAATACTTAACTTCTTTTGCTAGAGCTTTTGATTGCTCATACATTTTTTGCCTCGTTTCTTCATCAATGAAAGGGCTCGGGGCTTCCTCAATAACCTTTTGATTATTTCTTTGAATAGAGCATTCTCTTTCACCCAAACATACTATATTACCTTGTTTGTCAGCAATAATTTGAATCTCGATGTGACGAGGATTTTCAATGAATTTTTCAATAAAAATTCTATCATCCAAAAAGCTATTTTTTGCTTCGTTCGTTGTTGAGATAAATGCTTCTTCCATATCTTCTTCTTTCCATACAATTCTCATGCCTTTTCCACCTCCTCCCGCAGATGCTTTGACCATTACTGGAAAACCAATTTCTTTCGCAATTGTAGTGGCT
>JADHOZ010000055.1 GCA_016778745.1 Rickettsiales bacterium | reverse complement strand
GTTGTATTTTTACTTTTAGGGCTGTCGATTTTTTGCCTTTTTCTATTTTTTCTCCGTGGTAAATGTCAAAGACTGTGACATCAGATATTAGATCTCTGTTAGTTTTGTAAATTGTTTTGATAAGATCATCAATTGTTATTTCTTCATTGATGAGGAAAGAAAAATCTCGTTCTACTTCTGGTAGATCATTAATGATTAAGGGTTTACTTTTTATTTTATTTTTGCTTGGTAAATTATTGACGAATATCTCGAAGCAATTGATTCTGTTTCTTATGTCAAAATCTTTCGATATTTTTGGATTTATCTCGCCGAAATGACCAATGATATTTTTTCCTAATTTTAGGGTTGCTGAGCGTCCAGGATGATAGTATCTAGGCGCTGCGGCTTCATATTGAAGGTTATCTGGATTAACGCCAAAAATTTCTGTTATTTCGAATAAGTCTTTTTTGACATCAAAAATATCAAACTCTCTATTGGTCTTATAATGGTTTTGGTTAGAATTCTGACCAGCTCTTAAACCAGAAATCACCATTTGTTCACTTTGATTTTGATTAAAAATGTTACCAATTTCAAATAGCGATAGATTTGGATTATTTTTTAGGTAATTTCTTTTGTAATTTTCAATTAAATTAATTATTAAATTTGGTCTCATATAGTTTAGCTCAGAGCTAATTGGGTTTTGGATTGTTAGTTTTGCTTCTTGTTCATAGCCAAAATTTTTGAGATATTTTGCGTTAATAAAAGACCAGTTGATGGTTTCAAATAAATTATTAGCAACTAAGTGTTGTCTGGTTTTTTTTAATAGTTTTGATAGTGGGTTTTGAGATTTGGTTACGTGGTTAAAATCAAGATTTGGGATGATTTTGGTTCCTAGTTTGTCGTAGCCATAAATTCTAATCACTTCCTCAATAATATCTTGAGAACATGAAATATCATGACGATGTGTTGGGATTGTAATATTTAATAAATCATCTTTCGAAGAGATGTTAAATTGTAGTTTGGTTACTATTTCTTTTATTTCGGATATGGATATTTCAATCCCCGTTAGTTTGGCTATTTTCTTAGGATCAAAAGATATTGTTTTACTTTCTACTTGGTCATTAATAGTTTTGATTTCGCTTATTTGACCACCGCAAATTTCGGTAATTAATTGACAGGCTAAGTGAATTCCAATAGTTGACGAATTTTCATCAATTCCTCTTTCAAATCTGTATCTGGAGTCTGATAAGATATTTAATTTTCTGCCAGAAGTTGCCACATCTTCAGGAGAAAAGAATGCCGATTCTAGTAAAATGTCAGTTGTGTCTAGATCTGATGTAGAATTTAGTGAGCCCATAACGCCAGCAATGCCAATATATTTTTCGTCGTCAGCGACCATCAGAGTTTTATCATTTAATTCATATTTAATTTCTTTTAAGGAAGTGAATTTATCTTGGTTTTTGGCAAAGGTGATATGTATATTGCCTGTTAACTTATTGAAATCATAGGCGTGCATTGGTCTATTTAGACAAACCATAATATAATTTGTGACATCTACTATCGCTGAGATAGAATTCATACCAATTGCCTCTAGTCTTTCTTTTAACCAATCAGGGGATTGTTGGTTCTTAATATTTTTAATTAGACAGAAAGATGTTTTACCACAAGACTTTCCGGCGTTATTAATAATTTCAATTGGAAATGGATATGTCGTTTGAGGAGTGGGTATATTTAGGGTTTTTAGAGAGCCAATATTTGTTGCAGCTAGATCGCGCGCGATTCCATAAACTCCAAGGCAGTCACCTCTATTTGGGGTGACATTAACTTCTATTATTGGATCAGATAAGTTAAAAACTGTTGAAATTGGTGTTCCTATTTGGAATTCTTCTGGAATTTCGATAATGCCTTCAGCATCACTAGAAATATTTAACTCACTGCCAGAGCAAATCATTCCGTTACTTTCAAGTCCAGCTAGTTTGGCCTTTTTAATTCTCATTTGATTTGATGGAATGATCGATCCAATTGGTGCGAAAGCTATTTTTAGATTGGCTCTAGCATTTTTGGCGCCACAAATTACCTGTAATGGTTTTTCGCTATTGAAAGTCTGAACTTGGCAAATTTGTAATTTATTGGAATTCTCTACGGGATCAGCTGAGATAATTTTTGCCACCTTAAAGTCTTCAAGGGATTTTCCTTTATCTTCTACGGATTCGACCTCTAAGCCGATTTCAGTTAATTTATTACAGATTTCTTCTAAGGAAGCAGTGGTGTCTAGATATTCTTTTAGCCAGGATAGGGTAAATTTCATTTAACTATATTATTTTCTCAAGATCGCTGCTAGCTTTTTGCAAAAGCTTTTCATGTTCTTGATTAGTTATGTCTGATTTTAAGTTCTTTGTTAAAACATCTAGCGCATTAGCGACAATTTTTCGCTTTATTTCTTTAATGGTAATTTCTTGTTCTATTTCAATTCTTTTAATCGCTGCTGTGGTTTTTTTAGATATTTCGGAATCAATTTCCTTTTTCGCTTTTTGTGCTAATTGTTCAGCTTCTTTATTAGCGTCAGCAATTAGTTTTTCAGCATAGAATTTTGATTGGTCATGGTATTTCTTAGCATCTTCTAGAAGAGTTTGCGCTGACTCTCTAGCTTTTTTTGCATCTTCTATTGATTTTTGGATAGAATCAGATTTTGCATTTAACAAATTTATAATGGTTTTGCCTGCGAGTTTCACTAATAATAGTACAAATACTATAAATGCTATTGCAAGCCAGAATTTTTCGTCAAAAATCATAGTTCATTTCAATTAATTAGCTTATCTCTAAGTATTTTTACTAAATCTTGTGTGGCATTTTGAGCATTTGATTCAGTGCTTTGAATAAAATCTTTTAACTGTTGCCTTGATTTTGTTGTAGTGTGTTCGATATCGGTCTTCATTTTATCGATGAGTTTTTGCCTATTTTTAGAAGCTTCCTTATTTACTTCTTCAATTTTTACTTTGTAAGTTTTGTTAGCATTTTTTCTTAGATCATCAATCTCTTCATTTAGTATATTAAGTTTCTTTTGTAGTTTTTTTAGATTTTGGGTTTCTGTGTTGATTATGTTTTGTCTGTTTTCAAGAATGTCATTGATTCTAGGTAAGATGGTTTTGCTAGCAGCAATAAATATCGCGCTAAAACAAATTATGAACCAAAATATTTGAGATGAATATGTAGTAAGATCTAATTGAGGCATATTTTTATTACGTTTTGGTATCTGAATTTGTGACAATTCAGATACCAAGTTTTATTTTAGTTGTTGATGATCATGAATCCAAGTAGTACAGCAAAAATACCTAGAGATTCAGCAAGAGCAAACCCAACGAATAAGTAAGTTTTGATTTTTGATTCAACAGACGGATTTCTAGCAATTGAATTGAAATAAGATCCAAAGATGTTTCCAACACCTAGTGCAGCGCCAGCCATGCCAAGTGAACATAGACCAACACCAATATATTTGAATGCTTCGTAATTGTTAGCAACTTCAGTAATAACTTCTGTAGACATAGTTAAAGTATAATTGTTTTCGCAAATTAAAAACCCATAGGTCGGGAAAGTGACTCTTTTGCGAAAGTTAAAGAGTCAAATCTTTATTAGTGCATATCAATTTCCGATAAATAAACACACACAAGAATTGTAAAAATATAAGCTTGTAAACCAGCAACGAATAATTCAAATCCTGTCATCACAACGCTAAAGGTAAATGGCAGTGTTCCAAACGCAGCGCCAAGAGCTAAGATAAATCCCGCGAATACTTTTAAAAGAACGTGTCCAGCCACCATATTCGCAAAAAGTCTTACTGATAGTGTAACTGGGCGAATTAGGAAAGAGAAAAACTCTATGATAAATAGTAAAGGTGCTAGGATAGTTGGAAGTCCAGATGGAATAAACATTTTAAAGAAACCAATGAGTCCTTTTTTATAGATTCCATATATTATTAATGTGAAGAAAGATATTAGAGCAAGCGCTGCGGTGATCACAATTTGACTTGTTGCCGTGAAGCTATAAGGAGTTAGGCCCAATACGTTACAAACAAAGATGAATGAGAATAAACTAAATATAAGGGGAAAGAATTTTTTACCTTCTTTTTTACCGATAGTGGAGTCGATCATATTTTCTAAAAAGCCATAAGTCATTTCTGCAATTACTTGTAGCTTTGAAGGTATTAATAATTTTTTCCTGGTAGAAAAAATCATGAATGAAATGATGGTTATTGTTGCTAACACCATGTAGAGAGAAGAATTAGTAAAACTAATATCGATTCCAGCTAGTTCAAGATCAATAATTTTTTTGACTTCAAATTGGGCAAGGGGATTATGTTTGCCATGTTCAGCTTGTGACATTGACGAAAAATTTTAATTTTTTAAGTGAAAAACAATTTGTTAAATGTAAAACAAAAACATCAGCGTTTTTTTACGCGAATAATAATTAGATTTCTATGCTAAAAGTCAAGATATGAAATTCCTTAAAATAGTTTTTTTTCATTTTTTTATCATTTTTTCTTCGATCAATCAGCTTATGGCTCAGGAATTATTAGGAAGGTTTCATGATTGGAGTGTCTATCGAGCAGATCGTGGGGATAAGAAGGTGTGTTATACCATTTCTACGCCTATTGATAGAAAAGATAACGTATTTAAAAGAGGGGAGTCTTATTTTATGGTTAGTGAAATCAAAAACGATGCTGATGAAGTGAGTGTTTCCTCTGGTTTTATGTATGATGATTCGATGGATGTGGAAATATCGTTTCGCTCAAAAAAGTTTTATTTATTTCCGCATAAGAATTTAGCCTGGGCTAATGATAAAAATGAAGATATTGATATTATCAAAGAGATGCAAAAATTTGATGATTTTATTGTTCGTGGCGATACAAAGAAAGGAAAATATGGGATTGATACTTATTCTTTAATAGGATTTAAGGAGTCTTATTACTTATTAAAAGAAAAATGTGGTTAGATAATGGAATTTACTGAATTTTTAGGAACAGTGTTGCCGGTTTTACTCGTGATATTTGTTGTTGTTTTTACATTAATATTATTGCTTCGAGTTATTTTATTATTTTTGATTCATCAATCTTACAAAAAATATTTAGCTCTTAAGAGGGCTGGGCAAAAAATTATTCCATCTCAAAGAAAAAAATTTGAAAAAGAGGAAGAAGAAAGATTGCGAAAAAAACATGATATTCCAAAAGCCCATTCTCAGCTAAAGGCTGAAATTAGGGCTAAGATGGCAATTCAGGAAAGTGGTAGTTATGAAATTATTGAGTCTCAGGATCAAAAATTAGCTAAAGAAGAATTAAATGAATCTCAAATAGTCGATATTGTTAAACCAATCGGATTTTGGACTTCGATGATTTTAGGACAAAAATTAACATACCTTGTGCAGTCAGCGCAGATGTTAAATAAGAGAGGTGATAAAGGTTTTTGGGCTTCTATGATTGAGGCTAAAGAAAGGGCCGCTGGTAGGCAGCATGGTAGAAGTAGATAATAATTATATTAAGCCTAGAATTTCCATTTCTTTCCGTAATGCAATTTTCACTTCATCGCTTGGAGATGATAGGGGAAGTCTGATTTCATCGCTGCATAATCCAAGAAGTGAAGCAGCATATTTTATAGGGATAGGATTTGTTTCTGAAAACATTGCCTTATGCAGCCTTGTTAGTTTATCTTGTAATTTTAGTGCTAATTTGTAATCGCTATTTGATGTGGCATTTTGTAGATCGCTTACTAATTTTGGAGCGATATTTGCTGTTACTGAAATAATGCCATTACCTCCCATCGCGTTAAATCCAACCGTTGTCATATCTTCTCCCGATAGGTAGGAAAAATCTTTTTTTATTAACTGTCTTAATGTTGCGACTCTAGCCAAATCGCCGGTTGCATCTTTAATTCCGGCAACATGTTGAAAATTGTCGGCCAGTTCTGCTATTTGTTCGTCTGTTATATTGATAACTGATCTACCTGGGATATTGTAAACTATTAGATCAATACCACATTCATTTAGTGCTTGATAATGCCTTTTTAAACCAGAAAATGTTGGTTTATTGTAATATGGAGTTACTATCAGACATGAATCGGCGCCGGCTTCTTTAGCGTGTTTGGTTAGGATAACTGCTTCCGAAGTAGAGTTTGAGCCAGTTCCAGCCATGATTTTAATTCTTTTATTAGCTATTTCGACACATAATTCAATAATTCTATTATGTTCTTCGTGAGATAATGTTGGTGACTCTCCCGTCGTGCCACAGGGAACTATACCGCTAACCCCATTTTGGATCTGATATTCCACTAATTTTTCTAAAGCTTTTTCGTCAAGCTTGTTGTTTTTTAAGGGAGTTATTAGGGCTGTATATGTTTGATGGGTCATGTGAATTTATAAGTTGTATTTTTTAGAAATAATTCTTAAATTAGGAAGATATCTTAATTATTTATTAAATTCAAGTAAATACGAATTATATGTATAGTGCGGACGTTGTTGCGGCGCAATATTTGCCGATTTTAATTTTTTTAGCTGTTGCTATTGGATTATCGTTAGTGATTATTATTGTGCCTTTTATTATTAGTAAAAGAACCCCCGATAGTGAAAAGAACTCTCCTTATGAATGTGGTTTTGAAAGTGAAGGTAGAGTTAGAAATGAATTTGATGTACAGTTTTATTTAGTAGCGATTTTATTCATTATTTTTGACCTTGAAGTAGCATTTTTGTTTCCTTGGGCAGTATCCTTGGGTACAATAGGAGTGTTTGGGTTTTGGTCAATGATGGTGTTTTTAACATTTTTGACGGTAGGTTTTATTTATGAATGGAAGCGCGGTGCGCTTGAATGGAGGTAAATTAATTTATGAGCAATTTAAGTCCGCTAAATCAAGATGCTTTATTGAATCAGGTTTCAGATGAAATCAGTAATAAAGGCTTTGTGACGGCTAAGTTGGATGATTTAGCTAATTGGGCTAGAACGGGTTCATTATGGCCAATGACTTTTGGCTTGGCTTGTTGTGCAGTTGAGATGATGCAAACAGCAGCGAGTCGATATGATCTTGACAGATTTGGAATGGTTTTTAGACCATCTCCAAGACAGTCAGATGTAATGATAGTTGCCGGAACTTTGACTAACAAAATGGCGCCAGCTCTTAGAAAAGTTTATGACCAAATGGCTGAGCCTAGATACGTTATTTCTATGGGAAGTTGCGCAAATGGTGGTGGTTACTATCATTATTCATATTCGGTGGTGAGGGGGTGTGATAGAATTGTGCCTGTTGATATTTATGTGCCGGGATGTCCCCCAACTGCTGAAGCCTTGCTTTATGGAGTTACTTTGTTGCAAAGAAAAATTAAGAGAACAGGGAGGTTCTTTAGATAATGATGGGAGATTTAAAAGAACAGGAAAAGTATATTAAAGAAAATTTTGAAGGTTTGAAAGTCAAGCCTATTAAAAATGGTAATTTAATTATTTATGTTGGCGCTGATAACTTAGTAAGGTTTTTGAAATTTCTTAGAGATGATAGAAAATTATCTTTTAAAATTTTGCTAGATGTTTTTGGAGCTGATATGTTGGGTATTAGAGCTCCGAGATTTGAAGTTATCTATAATTTACTTAGTTTGAAATTAAATAATAGAATTACTGTTAAAGTAGCAGTTGAAGATGGAGAAAAAGTACCAACTACAACTGAAATTTTCAGCTCTTCAGGATGGTTTGAAAGAGAAACTTTTGATATGTATGGAATTGAGTTTGCTGGACATCAAGATTTAAGACGGATTTTAACTGATTATAATTTCAAAGGTCATCCGTTGAGAAAAGACTTTCCTCTTACCGGTTATGAGGAGGTTAGATACGATGAAAATAAAAAAGAAGTTATCTATGAGCCTGTTAAATTAACTCAGGAATTTAGAAATTTTGATTTTGAAATGCCTTGGGAGGGCACTAAATATAAAATTAAATAAAGGGTTTACAATGAAGGATTCTTTCTTATTTCAAAAATCGTTTTATCGTGGTTGTGTAATATGTATTCAGGAGTCTTTTATTCTCGCCAGCAAGGGTAAGGAAGAAATTGGTATATTGCTGTGGCGCTGGGGTTTGTTGAGTTATTTAATTACGTATTTGGTATTTTATAAATTAATTGGTCTTATTGGTTTTGGCTTTTTATCTGGGGTTATTGCTTTCTTGGTTATTTCATTTTATTTATGGCATATAGTCGTAATTTTTAGATGCAGGCCAAAAAAGAAAAAATTAGATAAAGCTACTAAGCGGCAACAAAAACTTATTAAGTCCGGTAGTGTTGCAAAGTCTTTTGCGAGAAAATTATTTTTACAAGAGCCTTGGTTAAAAACTCAGAACTCTACTTTTATTTTGGTGATTGATTTATTAATTATTGTTACTTTTCTGGAATATTTGGTTTAGATAATATCCCGCGCTGTAGAGTGATCCTGTAATTAAGGTGGTAGTATTTTTGTCTTTTGCGTTTATGAGGTTTGTAATAGATATTGTATCCATTATTTTGTTGTTGATGTTAAGTTTTTGAGCAATTTTTTGTATTTTTGTTGGCATTTCGCTTTTTGGTTCATTAGGGATTACCGTGATAATTAATTCATCGATTTCGTTAGCAATTATTTTTAAAAAATTGGGGTAGTCTTTATCTTGTAGGGTTGAATAGATAATTATTCTTTTTGAATTTTGTTTGAATTTTAGAAATTCCAAGACTGTTTTTGCACCTTCTTCATTATGACTACCGTCAATATATAGATTAGTATCATAGATTTGTTGTAAGCGTGCTGGCCAGATGTCTAGATTTTTGAAAGATTGTTGTGAGTCATTTTTGATAGGAATTATTGACATGTAGGTGGTAATTGCGAGAGATAAATTATCTATTTGGTGGGAGCCAAGCATTTTTGGGTTTGGAATTGCTAGAGTTGATGTATTGTTTATTAGATTAAAATAATTTTGGTGTTTTTCATTTCTAAAATCTTCATTTAAAATTATTGTTTTAGAATTATGTATCTTTGCTTGCTCTTTTAAAACTTTTAGGGCTTCTGGGGTTTGTCTTCCAATTATTGTCGGGCAGTTTTTTTTGATAATGCCTGCTTTTTCGAAAGCGATTTCTTGAATTGAATTTCCTAGAAATTCTGTATGATCCAAGCTAATGGGTGTTATGATGGATGCGAGAACTTGTTCTAAGACGTTTGTGGCATCTAGCCTGCCTCCCATTCCGGTTTCCAATAATAGAAAATTAGCTTTTACTTGACTAAATGCTAAGAACGCAGCGATAGTTATTCCTTCAAAAAAAGTGACGGGGATTTTGGGGTCGATTTCACTTTTTTCTTGGCATTCTTCTAAGCATTGATTTAAGAACTTATCGGATATCTGTTTATTGGCTATGATGATTCTTTCGTTGAAGTCTACGAGGTGAGGTGATGTGTAGCAATGTATTTGTTGATTGTTATTTTTAAGAATTTGGTAGAGAAAGTTTAGAGTAGAGCCTTTGCCATTTGTGCCAGCAAAATGTATGGTTGGTGGAAGTTTT
>JADHOZ010000054.1 GCA_016778745.1 Rickettsiales bacterium | reverse complement strand
GTTTTTAAGTGATTATTTTCGATGAAGCCTCTTTCATTAGTTTTAATTCCAACTTTGTCTAAAGCTAATTTGTCGGTATTTGGCTTACGGCCAATTGCAACTAACACGATGTCTGCATCAATTGTATCTTTTTTACCGTCTTTTACCGATTCAACTTCGACTTTTGCGCCTTTGTTGGATTTCTTAACAGCAGTTACTTTAGTTGAAAGTCTGAATTTGAAATCTTGCTTTTCTAAGATTTTTTTGAAATTACGTGAAACTTCATTATCCATCGCTGGAGTGATTTTATCTAAAAATTCAATAACTTCTACTTCAGCACCAAATCTTGACCAAACTGAAGCCATTTCTAGACCAATAACCCCTGCTCCAATTACTACCATTTTCTTTGGAACCTTTGGTAAGTCTAAGGCACCAGTGGAAGAAACAATAATTTTTTCATCAATTTCAACTCCTGGAAGTGGAGTAACTTCTGACCCTGTGGCGATTATGAAATTTTTAGCTTTAATTTGAGATTTATTTTTACCGTTAGTTACTTCGATTGTATTTTTATCAATAAAAGATCCCAAACCTTCAATGTGTTCGACTTTATTTTTCTTAAATAGACCAGCAATACCTGTAGTTAGCCCTTCTATTATCTCATTTTTGTTACTAATAACTTTTTTAACATCTACCTTTGGTTTTGACACCTCAATGCCAAGATCTTTAAATTGATGATTAGCGTCGTGAAATTTGTGAGAAATTTCTAACAGCGCTTTTGAAGGAATGCAACCAACATTTAGGCAAGTCCCACCAAGAGTTTTTCTTTTTTCAACACAGGCGGTTTTTAAACCTAGTTGTACCGCTCTAATTGCTGCAACATAGCCACCAGGACCACCACCAATTACTACTACATCGAATTCTTTTGTCATTTTTTTGTTTTTGATTAATTATCGAAAAATAAAAGCGCGGTGATGGTAATGTGTTAATTTTAATATTGAAGTATAATTTATCCGGATCGCCGAGACTTAGGCAAATTCCTAAATTATACCTTTCATAATATAACCACCACCCAGTACCCTGCTATCATTATATATTACACAGGCTTGTCCTGGGGTAATTGCCCTAGTCGGAGAGAGCATTGTTATTTCAGCCTCATTGTTTGCTAAGATTTTTATTTTGGCGGGCTCTTCTCCCGAATTAGAGCGCAATCTTACTTTGGCTGTTATTTCATTGTTTGCGTCTACATCATCAGCTAGCCAATTTAGGTCGCGTATTTTGAATTTATGATTTTTTAATAGCTCTTCTTCACCAACATAGACGATATTTTGTTTGGGATCTATTTTTACTACATAAAGTGGGTGCGCATAGGCTATTCCTAAACCTCTTCTTTGACCTAAGGTGAAGTTGATGATGCCATCATGTTCGCCTAATTTTTCTTGGGTTGTGATGTGAATAAAATCACCTTTTTTGAAGGCTGTTGGTTTGTATTTTCTGATTACTTCGCCATAATCACCATTTGGAACGAAACATATATCTTGGCTGTCTGGCTTATCAGCTATTTCTAGACCTAGTCTTTTTGCTTCTTGGCGTGTGAAGTCTTTGCTATTTCCTCCTAAGGGAAATCTTAAAAAATCTAGCTGATCTTTTGTGGTGGAAAATAGGAAATAACTTTGATCTTTGCTTGCATCTACTGCTTTGTGTAATTGCGACTGGCCATTATTTTCTATTCTTTGTACGTAATGTCCCGTTGCTAGAGCATCAGCATTTAAATCTTTGGCTACTTTGAATAGATCACGAAATTTTACTGATTTGTTACATTCAATACATGGAATTGGCGTTTCTCCTTGTAGATATGTGTTAGTGAAATTGTCAATTACCGAATCTTTAAAGAGGTTTTCATAATTTAGCACGTAATGTGGAAAATTAAATTGCCCAGCTACTTTTTTTGCATCATAAATATCAGCACCGGCACAACATGTATTTGATTTTTGCGTGGCCTTACCATAATCAAATAACTGTAACGTAATTCCGATAACATCGAAGCCCTGCTCTTTTAGTAAACACGCAACCACCGAAGAATCAACGCCACCGGACATAGCAACAACTATCCTAGTATCTTTTCTTTCTTTCTTTAAATTAATGTCTTCTTTCATTTGAATTTAATCTTTTACAGGTTAAAAATAACCAACATGTACTCGTAGTTTAATACATTTAATCAAATTAAGCAATATCATGACTGAAAAGACAGCAAAACTAACCCTGCCAGATGGAAAAGTAATCGATTTACCAATTCAAAAAGCTTCGATTGGACAAGACGTAATAAATATATCTAGCCTTTACAAAGAAAGTGGAAATTTTACTTTTGATCCTGGATTTCTGGCAACAGCTTCGTGTGAATCACAAATTACATTTATCGATGGTGAGAAGGGCATTTTAAGGCATAGAGGTTATTCAATAGAAGAACTAGCTGAAAAAAGTGAGTTTTTAGAAGTGTCTTATTTGTTATTAAATGGCGAACTACCAAACCAACAAGAATATAAGGATTTTAGAAGCGGAATTATTAGAAATATGCTGGTTCATGACCAACTAAGTATACTTTATCGAGGATTCCCGCGAAGAGCTCATCCTATGGCCATTATGGTAGGTGCGGTTGCTTCTTTATCTGCTTTCTACCACGACACTATGGATGTTAGCACTTCTGAAGGAAGAATGGATGTCATTTACAAAATTATTTCTAAAATGCCTTCTCTTGCAGCGATGGCTTATAAATACTCAATTGGAGAGCCTCTAATCTATCCTAACAAGGAATATGGATTTGCTGAGAATTTCCTACATATGTTATTTGATAGACCAAATGATAAACACAAAGTGACGCCGATCATTTCAAAAGCGATGGAAATGATTTTGGTTTTACATGCTGATCACGAACAAAATGCCTCTACTTCTACTGTTAGACTTTCCGGATCTAGTGGAGCGAATCCATTTGCTTGCATTGGAGCTGGTATTTCTTCACTTTGGGGCCCAGCGCATGGCGGTGCAAATGAGGAAGTAATTGAAATGTTACAAGAAATTGGGTCAAAAGATAGAATTCCGGCCTTCATTTCTAAAGCAAAAGATAAAAATGATCCATTTAGATTGATGGGATTTGGGCATAGGGTTTATAAAAATTATGACCCTAGAGCAGCTGTGTTAAAGAAATCTTGTCATGAGGTCTTAGCAGAACTTGGCATTAAAGATGATCCTCTTTTAGATATTGCGGTTGAATTAGAAAAAATTGCTTTGAATGACGAATATTTTGTAACTAGAAAATTATTTCCTAATGTCGATTTTTATTCGGGAATTATTTACAAAGCCCTTGGGATTCCAAGCAACTTATTTACTGTTATTTTTGCTATTGCTAGATCCGCTGGCTGGATTGCACAGTGGAAAGAAATGGTTGAGGATCCGCACTTTAAAATTGGGCGCCCAAGACAACTTTATACTGGGCAGGTAGAAAGGAATTATGTCAACATTGATAATAGATGATTGAAAAGATAACAAAATCTATCTTTGGTAAAAAAGAAAGAAAGTCTGCGGCACTTAGTAAATTGCCCCAACGTATTGTTGATGAAGGCTTTATTCCGTATGTTTGTCATTATGATCCACATACTATTCTTACTAAAGATGGTGAGTTGCTACAAATTGTTAGGATTACTGGATTTGGAGATAGTAATTCGGCATCAGAGATAGATTCACTGCGAGATAAAATCAGAGAATCCATTGGTGAAAAAGCAAAAAAAACTAATGTTGCTTTTTGGTTTACCACCCTTCGACGAAAGAAAAATATTACTCCCCCGGGAAAATTTGAGGAGGGCCTAGCTAAAAGATTCAATAATGCTTGGGCCAAAAAAAATGATTTACGAAACCAATATGTGAATGAGCTTTATGTCACCTTTATTATTGAAGGGTTGGATACCTCCATTACTAATGTAGCAAGCGCCCTTAAGTCTTTTTCTTTTGGCGCTACAAAAAAAATGCATAAGAATTATTTACACAAATCTCACGAAGAGCTAGGTGGAATTGTTGATAATTTTTTACGTGACATTGAGCAATATGGCGCAAAAAAATTGGGTGTAATTGATTGGGAGGGGGTTTTATATTCTGAGCCGATGAGATTTTTCGGTAAAATAATTAACTTGCATGAAGAGAGGTACCCCCTCGTAATGAATGATATTTCCACAGATTTATCAAGTCATATTGTGGCCTTTGGAGAAAGGGTACTTGAAGTTGTTGGGCATCATAATAAGAATTATGCTGCCGTATTATCTTTAAAGGAATACTCAGAAGTTTCCACCGAACATTTAGATCATATTTTACAACTTCCTTTTGAATTTATTATTACCCAATCTTTTGATTTTTGCGTTAATGAGAAAGAGCTAAACCAATATAAACATAACGACTATATTTTGAAGGTTAGTAAAGATGAAGAATTAAGAGATATCACCGGACTTTCTTCCATGACGTCCGAAGAAAAAGATAATTTTGAGACTGATTATACAAAATCACAAACATCCGCAATGCTCATTGCTTCATCAAAAGAAGAGTTAGAAAAAGACCTAGAAGAAACATTGATTCATTTTCATGATTTAGGTCTTGTGGTTGTGAGAGAAGATATTTTTATGGAACATTGTTTTTGGTCACAATTGCCAGCTAACTTTAGTTTTTTAAGAAGACAAAAAGTTGTTGAAACAGATTTAATTGGCGGTTTTGCAGCTCTTCATAGCTACCCCTGTGGATCTATGGCAGGAAATCATTGGGGATCTTCTGTAGCCGTTTTAAATACTGTCATCAACACTCATTATTATTTTAATTTTCATCTTTATAATAGTGGTCACACCTTAATTTTAGGGCCGCATAACTCGGGAAAAACTGTTCTAACTAATTTCTTGCTAGCACAGGCTCAGAGATTTAATCCAAAATTGCTTGTTGTTGATACTACCGGAAAATCCGAATGTTTTGTAAAATGTTTAGATGGTAAATATTATGATTTTTACTTAAAAAATAATAAGCTACCTTTGAATCCTATTAAAGATATAGGCGATACTAATAAATTATCAGATTTTGTGAAAAGCCTACTTGTTGGATCAAACATTGATAAAGAAGAAATTGAGCATATCATAGCAATTTGCGAAACTATTATTTCTAGCAACATTACAAGTTTGGAAGAATCCATCACAAAATTTGACACCCCAACAACACCTTCAATTTATCAAGAACTTTCCAAGTGGGTGAGCGATGAAAAATTAAAAAATACATTTACCAAAGAAGACAGTTTTGATATTTCACATAAAATCATAGGACTAAATTTAGTAGACATTTATGATGAAAAAGTAATTTTTAGAAGCGTAATGTGTGATCTTTTAAATAAGATTGAAAATTCTCTAAATGATGAACCATTCATTGTTGTTTTTGATAATATATTTAAAGCCCTTACTAGTGGCATTATGGCCAAAAAATTTGAAAAATTCCTAGAACTGGCTGCCAAGAAAAATTGCGTAGTAATAATA
Organism: Rickettsiales bacterium; assembly: GCA_016778745.1. Classification (GTDB taxonomy): domain Bacteria; phylum Pseudomonadota; class Alphaproteobacteria; order Rickettsiales; family UBA1997; genus JADHOZ01. The sequence goes on along the minus strand of JADHOZ010000054.1, from coordinate 4,023 downwards.
AAATGCGATGACGCCACCACAATATTAAAATGTAAAACTCACCAGAATATTCATAAAAATTTGGCAAATATTATTTACATGCCCGACGAAGACCTTGATCGCGAGTGCATGGAAGCAATCAATGCTAATGAAGAAGAATTTAAAATAATTAAAATGATGGGGCAAGGTAAGCAACCTAATTTCTTGCTAAAACATGGTGATGATTCCATTATCTTTGACTTTGACTTGAATCCACTCACTGAATATATCGACATTTTTTCAAATAGTGAACTTACCCTAACCATCTTAAATAATTTTATTAAGGAAGCGAGCGTAACGGATAAGGAAAAAAAACAAGATGTTATGGTAAGTCAATTATTACCAAAATTTATTGAGGAATTGAAAAATGTTGAAAAACAAAGAATAGCTGATTATGAAAAACAACTTAAAAAAGAAAGAGATGAGCAAAGGAGAATAATAAGAGAAAAAATGGGTGGCGCCGACGATTAAACTATAATGAATAATATTTATGTTAAATTTTGATTTCAATTTAGAAAAGGTCTATAAGCCTTTTAATAACGATCTTACGCGTCCTAAAATATTCAAATATTTAAAACTGATTTTAGGCAAAGATTTAAAATTTTTATATTTAGCGATTTTATATTCTGTGCTAATTAGCATTTTTACTTTAGCGCTTCCAATATCTGTTCAGCTTCTGATTAATTCGGTTGCTTTCGTCACCCTGACCCAGCCAATTATCGTTTTGGGTTTAGTGCTGTTTGTTGTATTGGTTTTTTCCGGAATCTTAAATATTTTTCAAACTTATTTAGTTGAGATTTTCCAGCGAAAATTCTTTGCGCGAATGTCAGCTGAAATATCTATGCAGATTTACAAATCTGATCACTCTAGAATTCAAGAATCCAATCAAACTGAATTAGTCAATAGGTTTTTTGACGTCACTACGGTGCAAAAAATTGTTCCTAAGTTTGTTACCGAGACTGCGTCTTTGATATTACAAGTTGTGTTTGGCCTTATTCTGGTCGCTTTTTACCACCCTGCTTTATTGCTATTTAATGTTTTTGTTATTTTGGCTATGTATTTGATCTGGAATCTCTTTTATAGAAAATCCACTTTATATGCTTTTGTTGAAAGTAGAAGAAAATATGATATGGCTGGTTGGCTTGAGGAGATAGCTAGAAATACTGATAGTTTTAAATCAGAAGTAGCACAAAAATATGCTAGGCTAAAAGTTAATTTTCTCACGCAACAATATTTAAAAGAGAGAAAAAAGCATTTTTATTACCTCTTTAGACAAATTATCGCCCTCTTCCTTCTTTATGCAATTGCCAATGCTTTATTGTTAATATTTGGCGGATATTTGGTTATTAATAATCAATTATCTTTGGGGCAACTTGTTGCATCTGAGTTAGTTTTATCGGCGATTCTTTACCGTATTTCAAAGTTTGGTAAGGATTTTGAAAATTTTTATGATCTGGTAGCGGCATGTGAAAAATTATCACAATTTTACAATATTCCCCTAACCAGTAATAAAGGTATTAGTATGAGTTATGAAAAATTAGATATTACCTTTGAAAAAGTTGAGAAACATTTTTTAAATGATGATTATCAATTTAATTTACGCTTTGAAGATGACAAATCATATTTGATTTCAACCAACAACTCTTCCACACAAGCGCTATTGATGGATTTGTTAAAAAGATATGAGTTATGTGATCGGGGATCCATTTTATTTAATAACAATGATATTAAGAAAATTAATATTAATAATCTGCACAGCAAAATATCAACCATTGACGATTCTTTGATGATTGAGGGTAATTTGCGCGAATATTTAACTCTAAATCTAAAAACGTGTGAGGATAATTTAGAGCAACTACTTGATGATCTTGGTGTAATGGACTTTATGAAAAAAAATAATTTAGATTTGAATTCACGAATTATTCCGTCTGGTTGGCCATTTTTTGATAATGAAAAAGTAATATTAAAAGTTGCAAAAGCCATTTTGGAAGATCCGAAAGTCATTATTATCAATGAAATATTTGATACCATTAGACATATTGATAAAAAACGAATCATGCATTATTTAATGAAACATACGAATGCTATGATTATCTGTTTTGCGAACGTTAGATATGAGGATATAGAATTTGATGAATATTTATATATTAACAATCAACATTCTAAATCATTTAAAAATATCAAGAACCTACTTCAATATGAACGAATGGAGTTATTAGATGAATAATTCACACTTTCCAAAACATGAATTAGAAGATTTTAAAGAGCTGCAAAATATCGAAGCTCCTAAATATCTACGTAATTTTATGCAGATCATATCAATTTTAGTAGGGATAATATTGCTAATCTTGATTTTTACACCATGGCAGCAAACCTCTAAAGGATATGGCTATGTTACCACTATTAATCCGGGGGATCGGATCCAAAATATCAATGCCCCTGTAAGTGGTCGAATTAATCAATGGTTCGTCAATGACTCAATGCCGGTAAAAAAAGGCGATAAAATTGCAGAAGTTGTTGATAATGATCCTCTTATTCTGAGTAGGTTAACGAATGAAAAAAATGCTAAATTAAGAAAATTTGAGATTTCAAAAATTGCTGCCGAAACTGCAAAGATTGATTATGGAAGACAAGAAGACCTCCATAGGCAAGGCCTAAGTGCTAGAAAAGATTATGAAAAAGCTAAAATAGAATATAAAAAACTATTATCCGAAATGGAGACTGCTGCAGCTGACCTAGAAGTCGTTAAAACAAAATTAGCTAGGCAAAAAACTCAAATTATTTACGCCCCTAAGGATGGCTTTATTATTAAAATTCTCTCGGGAGATAGCTCAACTTTAGTGCAAGCTGGCGATCATATTGCCACTTTTGCGCCAAATTTGAGTGATCCGGCCATTGAACTTTATGTTTCAGGAAATGATATTGCGTTGGTTGAACCAGGTAGAAAAGTTCGTATTCAAATTGAAGGGCTACCTGCCCTACAGTTTAGCGGCTGGCCTAATATGTCAGTGGGTACTTTTGGTGGCATTGTAAAGTCTGTTGACCAATCCATATCACAAAATGGTCAATTTAGAGTTGTTATTACTAAACAGTCAGGTGAAGAATGGCCTAATCAAAGGTTCTTAAGACATGGAACTAAAGTCTATGGCTGGGTGTTATTAAATGAAGTTAAGTTAGGTTATGAATTATGGCGTAAAATTAATAATTTCCCTCCAGAATTTGATAAACCAAATAACGATACAAAAAAGATACAAAATGAAATTTAGAGTTTTAATCGCAATATTTTCTATCTTATTATCACCAAATTCATGGGCAGTTAGCGATAAAGATATTACAAACTCGGTTTTGAAACATTATCCATTAATATTATCTGGTTATGATAAAGTAGAAGCTGCTAGAGGTGGCTTGCAAGCATCGAGGGGTGCGTTTGATATTAAGCTAAAACAGGAATTTTTGGACTACAGCCGCGGTTATTATGATGGCAAATATTCTGAAACCACTATTGAAAGACAAAATAGATTGCTTGGCAGTAAAGTTTACGGCGGATATCGTAGGTCATATCGTGACTTTGAAAGTTATACGGGGGGAGTAAATACCGCCCATAATGGTGAGTTCTTCGCGAGTATCAATATTCCACTTCTACAAGGAAGAGCAATTGATCAAAATAGACTTGGTGAAATGTTGGCAAATTACGACTTTGAAGAAAGTAAGATTTATCTAGAGAAAATTAAAATCCAAATTCAACAAGATGCCTTAAAAGCCTATTGGAATTGGATAGGAGCTGTCAAAAGCTACAAAATATATGCTGATTTATATAAGCTATCCCTCACAAGAGATGAACAATTAAGACAGAAATTTAAACATGGCGATATTGCGGAAATTATCGTAATTGAAAATAAAAAGAACCTTCTTACCAGAAAAAATGACATGATCCGCGCGGAAACAGAATTGCAAAATAGTGCAATTTATCTGAGCTTATTTTATCGCGACGAAAATTCTAACCCA
>JADHOZ010000053.1 GCA_016778745.1 Rickettsiales bacterium | reverse complement strand
CTAAAACAATGATATCAGTAGTGCCTAGATGAACATAAATGATGATGATTGAAACCAAGAAAAACACTGATCCAAACAAAGTATATAAGAAAAATTTATAAGAAGCATAAATTCTTTCCTTGCCACCCCAAATACCAATAACCAGAAACATCGGGATCAGCATCGCTTCAAAGAATATGTAAAATAATAATAAATCCAAAGCACAAAAAGAACCAATAACAAAACTTTCAATCAATAAAAAGCACACCACATATTCCTTCACTCTATGCGTAATGGAGCGAAAACTAATCAACAAACAAATAGGAGTTAAAAACGCAGTCAAAGCGATTAACAGCAATGACATTCCATCAATTCCAAGATAATATTTGATGTCATATTCATAAATTAAATGTGCTGTTTCTTGAAATTGAAACGCACCATTCTTTATATTAAACGTCTCGAATAAAATAACGGTTAGCAACAACTCAAACAAAGATATAGATAGTCCAAAAATAAATATCTTTTTATTATCTTTTAATCTTGAACATAATAGAACCAATGCGCCAATAACTGGCAAGAAGATAAGAGTTGATAAAATTGGTAAGTGCATCATTATTGAACTAATTGAACTAATTGAAATAATATAGATATGTTGTGATAATTTATGATTTAAAAAAAATAAATCAATGAATTAAATTATTTCGACATGGATTCATCGTTAATTCATATAATCTAAATTTCACACCCGGTGTTGGCTGGTATTTTTGATGCCGACCATATTATTTATGCCATCATAAAATGAAAAAAATAAAGTTAGACGCACAACAGCAAGAAATCAAAACAAAGCTAGATGAACTAGGAAAATTGATCGCGTCTAAAAAAGAAAAAAGATTTTCATTCTTTAAAAAAGAAGGGCCAACTCCAAAAAGTCTTTATATTTTTGGTGATGTTGGTAGAGGAAAATCAATGTTGGTAAAGGAATTTTATTCTTCGGTTAAATGCAAAAAAATATATTTCCACTTCAATGACTTTATGGAAAATATTCACCTTAATCTAAAAGATATAAGATCAGAAAAAAAATATTACTCAGACGAATTAATAGAAGCAGTAAAAAGATTAGTTGGAGATTATAAATTACTTTGTTTTGACGAATTTCACGTTAGCGACATTGCTGATGCCATGCTTTTATCAAGAATATTTCATTATATTTTTAGCCAGAAAATTATTACGATATTTACTTCAAATTTTGCGCCGCAGTTGTTATATCCCGATGGATTACAAAGAGAGAAATTCTTAGAATTTGTTGATTTGGTGTTATTAAAAAATTGCGACATTCTCAATCTTGATTCGAACATTGATTATAGAAAAAAATATTCCCTCGCCAATGAAACAAGATTTTTCTTAAAAGAAGAAAAAGAGTTATTTTATACATTAATTGACGATCTTAAAGAGCAAAAAGAGTTAAAAGCAAAAAATCTCAAACTATGGGGCAGAAAAATTACCATTACTAAAACTTTTGAAGCAGATTTTAAAAAAGTAAAAGACTTATTTGTTTCAGCGTCAAAGTTAGAAAATCTCAATAAAAATAATAAAATCTTTAAGAAAAAAATCAAAATTGCACTTTTTAATTTTGACGAAATAACAAATAGCAATTTTGCCTCTTCTGACTTCAGAGCAATTGCCAACGAATTTGATTTGATTTTTTTGATTAATTTAACTAAATTCGGCGACTGCGACATCAACGAAGCCAAACGTTTCGTGCTATTCATTGATGAAATATATGAAAAAAAGCTAGCTTTTTTAATTTTATCAAAGGTAGAACTAAAAGATATTTTTGATAAATATTATACGCAGAGCAAAAACTCTCGTATTTTTTTACGCGCAAGATCAAGAATTAACGAAATAAAATCTGACGCTTATTTTATTGCTAGTAAAATTTTTAATTGAGGGAGAAGTTTATGAGTTTATGGTTGGATAAAGAATTTATAAAAGCATTTAATATCTTATCAGACAATGCTAGGAATAATCGATTTCAACCTAATGGGATTAAGATTTTTCAATCAAGTCTAACTGGTTTTATAGAACTTACAACGAGTCTTGGAGATCAATACCCTTATGTCGCTGATGACCTATTACGAGACTTGGAAGGATTAAAACTAGAAAGCACAGTTGGCTTTTCTGAGTGGGGGCATTTATCACAAGTTACTAATAAAACGGTAGATGACCTTGGTGAAACAGCGAAAAACAAAAAATATTTTGATGATGTAAACAAAATAATAGTTGAGATAGAAGCAGTAATAAGAGAAGACGCAGCAATAGAAATCCAAAGAGCTGTTAGGGGGTATGCTCTTAAACGATATCAACAACAAAAAGAAGAAGCAGCAGCAATAGAAATCCAAAGAGTTGTTAGAGGGAGTCAAGGAAGAAAGTTCTACGACAACAAAATAAAGCGATTAAACGAGACATCGCAACAGAAGTTAGAAGGAAAAATAGAAGAAAAAAGATTTATAGAAAGTGAAAAGCCAAGACTTGTTATCATAGACGATGCTTATAAATTAGAAGCAGGGTATTATGCAAAAGAAAAACTTCACGAATACCACTTTGCTCAAAGAGATGAAGCAAAATATGATGCAGATCACGAAGGCAACCCAACGTTGGATGTTAAAAAAATTGATGGTTTAGGAAAATTTACTGAAAAAAACGGAGAAACAGTATTTCTGGACGAGAATGGTTTTAGATTTTTTGACTTTAAAGATCTTGGTTCGGAAAACGGCTTTAGGGAATTTCAAAATCAAATATCTTACGAGCATAAACAAAACAAAGCGCAACAGGCAAGACTAGAAGAATATGAAAAACTATTTGATCCTCCTTATGACAGTATTTCTTTTGCTAGAATCAAGCAAAACACAACTGATTTTCAAGAAAATGAACATGCAAAAGTAGCAAACTATAGATATTGTTATGTTATATCTTCTCCTGAAAGCGTTGAGGCATGTTATTTATCAAAAGAGTCATGGGAAGAAATTCAGGCGCAACACGCTAGTAGATATAAAAATTTAGCGGATTTTAGAAAACAGTTATTAGCATTAGCAGGAAATGGACAAGATATAACAGGTCAATATAGTGAACTTGAATCGGAAGGAAAAAGAAAACTAAACGACAATCTTGCACGATTTTTTCGTACAAACGGATATGAGTTTAGCGATGTTAATTCATTTGCAAATGAAATAGATCAATTAGTTGAAGGACTTTTAGGTAATCAGAAAGAAGATAATATACAAAATAGAGAAGGATTTAGAACGCTTGAGGAACTAGCCTCTTTATTTGAAGATTTTGTTAGTGAAGATGCTGAATTAGCAGAAACGATAGGTAAAGCGGCAGAATCAATTGAAGTTGATGGTTTTTTTGACAATAGAGTAAAACCAGCGTTAAATAATGACTTTAATAATCAGTTAATTAGGGATTCTAATAAATTAAGAAACGAACATAGACAAGTTTCTCTGTCAGAAACTGAAAAAGCTGCTATTAAAGATTTATTCCCTAAGGATATTATTACTAATGTGTCGCAAAGAGAATCCAGTAATCTTGATCTGTTATTAAATACGGATTTACCAGCGGCTTTATATGATGGAATACATGTAAAAAGATGTGAATATAATTCTTATGATTTAACGAAAAACTTCGGTAGAAATACTGTTAAAACAGAATATGCGGTGGTTGTATTTAAGGGCGAGTCTTCTGATAATATTATGTATCTAACCTTAAAAGGAACAGACTATCATGTTAAGGTTAGAATGGATCCTGTGACAAAGAGTGTAAAAATTGACACGGACAATCTTTATAAGAAAAACAAATTTGGAAGATGGGAATCGACTCCGACTTTTACGGCTCATTTTACTAATCCAAAAGAAGATATAGCAGGAAAATTAAGAAATTTTGCCGTACTTGCCATATCTGATGTTAACGGCGTTAGAAATGCTGCGATATGTCATAATCTCAAAACACAATCTTTTAATTTAGAATCAACATTATCTAGGGATATATCTGGAGATATGATTAATGATACTATTTCCAGCAAAATGACAGAGTTACATAGTATCAATCAAAGGGCACTAGAGGCTTTAGAAGGTGAACGAGGAAGCGATCTTGAACCTGAAGCGGATGATAATGATAGAAATACAGAGCATTCTGATAAAGAAACAGGCGTAATAAGAAAAAATAAACAAGTTGCGATTGGTGAAATAGCAAGACGTCTCGCAAGCCTTACTGATTATAGAAGACAGGTAATGAAAACCATCTTAGGTGAGGGTAAGGAAGATACTTTAATTAAAGGTAATGCCACCACTTTTTCATATAGTATCAGTAAAAACATTTATCAAAAAGAGAGGGGTAAATTCAAAGAAATTGGCTATGAAATAACAAAAGTCAAATTTGATGAAAATAGGCGCGTTGGAGATAAAACAACTATTGAAACAGTAGCGGGTGGTAGTGAGAATGCAAATCATCTTGATCCGGAAACGGCATTGACTACTGCCCTTGAACATCAAGCTATAAAAGGTTTAGCAGGGAAAGAAGCGAAAAATACAAGGGAAATAGGAGGTACGCAAAGATGTTATGTCTCAAGTTCTGACTATGCAAAAATAAAAGAATGCCTGAGTTTTTTACAGTCTCAAAAAGAAGTGCTGGGTAGTGATTTATACGATGAATATAAGCAATATGTGATGAACGAGTTAGATCAAATTGCTTCTGTAAAAAGCCAATCTCTCAAAGATAATCCGTTGGAAGCAATTCAAAAAGTGTTTAGCGGCGATGATAAGCCAACAGCAATTGATCCTAGTCAAATATTTGAAGCGTCAGCTAATTATAATAAAATAGTAGCAGGTTCTCAAGAAAGAGGATTTAGTCAACATATTGTTGATAAGTCAAAAGTTTTAATAGATCGACTGACATTGTCTTTCTTTTCAGGAAAAGATCTTACTCAGCAGGTTAAAAGAGATAGAGGAAGTGAATATAGTAAACATTCTACAATGAAATCTTTAGATTTAGATGAAATAACAAGAAATTTGGCTGGTGGAGTAAAAGGATATGATCTTAAAAGTAGGACTGAAGAAACCGATGGCAGAAAGCCCAATTTTTTTAGTAGATTTAATAGAGATCCAAAGATTGGAGTAACACAATATAGCCACGATGACAGTGGTGATGTTGGAAGAGGAGCGGGAAAAAACTGGAAAGATATTATTCCGTCAGGTGGCAATAGAGGAAGCAGAGGAGGGGGGTGAGTCAATCTTACTACATAAAAAATAACTTATGAATTATGATGTAATAGTAATTGGTGCTGGTCACGCCGGAATTGAATCGGCATGCGCATCGGCAAGAATGGGTCAAAAAACTCTATTAATTACTAAAAAGAAAGAAAATATTGGTGAAATGTCTTGTAATCCAGCAATAGGCGGTGTTGCAAAAGGAACTATTGTTAAGGAAGTCGATGCTTTAGATGGTATTATGGCCAGAGCCATTGATATGGCTGGTATTCACTATAAAATTTTAAATGCTTCAAAAGGTCCGGCTGTTCATTCTCCGCGTGCCCAAGCAGATAGAAAATTATATAAAATAGCGGTTAACAAAATTTTACAAAATTATAAAAATCTTGAAATAACCTTTGCCAGTGTAGATGATTTAATCATTGAAAATAATCAAGTTTTAGGGGTTTTGGGTGAGGGCAAACAATATTGCGCAAATTCTGTTGTTCTAACAGCTGGAACATTTCTAAATGGCGTAATTCATATAGGAGACAAACAAACAGATGGCGGTAGAATTGGTGAAGAAAAATCTATCGGTATATCTGAAAAATTAGCAAAATATCATTTTGAATTAGGTAGACTAAAAACAGGAACTCCGCCAAGAATATTAAAAAGCTCAATTGATTTTTCGTCACTAGAAATTCAAGAAGGCGATAATCCGCCAAATCCATTTTCTTACTTAAATAAAGAGGTGAATGTTGAGCAAATTTCTTGCTACATTACTTACACAAATCAAGAAACGCATAAAATAATCAAAGATAATATCAAAAAATCTGCTATGTATGGTGGTGGAATTTCTGGCAATGGTCCAAGATATTGTCCGTCAATAGAAGATAAAATTAATAGGTTTTATGACAAAGAGCGCCATCAAATATTTTTAGAGCCGGAAGGTTTGGATAGTGATTTAATATATCCAAATGGCATTTCAACTTCCCTACCATTAGATGTACAAGAGCAATTCTTACAAACAATAAAAGGTTTAGAAAATTGTAAAGTTGTGCAGGCAGGATATGCGATTGAATATGATTTTATAGATCCAAGAGAACTGCTCCCAACCCTTGAAACTAAAAAAATTAAAAATCTATTTTTTGCAGGTCAAATAAATGGCACAACTGGATATGAAGAAGCGGCAGGTCAAGGTATTGTAGCCGGTATTAATGCCGCTCTAAAATCACAGCGATCAGATAAGGAATTTAGACTAAGTCGAACCAATAGCTACATTGGTGTAATGATTGATGATCTTACATCTCTTGGAACAAATGAACCTTACAGAATGTTAACCTCAAGAGCAGAATATAGATTAAGTTTAAGAGCTGATAATGCTGATTTAAGATTAAGCCAGATAGGAATAGATTATGGCGTTGTCGAAGATAAAAGAAAGGAGGCATTTCTAGATAAGAAGAACAAAATAGAAAGCGCAACACATTTTTTAAAAACCCTAAAAATCAGCCCAAAAAAATTATTAGATTTAGGAATAGCAATCAAACAAGATGGTATTGTAAGAAATGCCTATGAGTTATTATCATTTCCGACAATAAAATTTGAAGATATCGAAAAAATATGGCCTCAAGAAGAAGTTACTAAAATTGATCAAGAAACAAAAAAACAAATTTCTATAGAGGCATTATATTCTTCTTATGTATTAAGGCAGCAAAAAGACTTGGAGATTTTCAAGCGTGACGAGAATATGAAAATTCCACTTGATATTGATTATTCCAAAATCCAAAGCCTATCGCTGGAAGTAAGAGAAAAGCTATCCAGATACAAACCGGCAACAATTTCCCAGGCTTCTAAAATTCAGGGCATTACGCCGGCGTCTATAATGGCAGTGATGGTTTATTTAAAGAAGATATCTAAATAGATTCGAGACACAGCAATATAAAAAATATCCCAAATTAAAAAACACACAATATTAATTAAAAAATTATCTTTATTTTAAATAAATAATAAATAAAACATTTATGAATCGATAAGATAATTCAAGTAGATTATGTCTAAAAATGTTTTAAAATTATTACCTGTTTTTTCCCTGCTTTTTTATGTATTAAGCCACAATGTATACGCAAAAAAAAGTAGCGAAGCCACCACGAGCGAAGTCATTAAAGAAATCGAAAAAACCCTACTGTTTGACAAGGAATCACGAAGCAGAGTTAATGTATATAAAAAAGACAGAGCTGCAAAAAAAGCCGACTACGTTGTTAAGGCAGGAAACTCCTCTAGACCTCAAGATAAGAATGAAGATAAAATAATAGAAATTATTGTCGTAGACCCAAAGTCAGGTAGTTTTGATTTAAGAAAGAAGGAAAAACTAGCTTACAACGCTGCTCTGATAGGGCAATATGAAGTAGCAATTGAATTATATAAACAAGTTTTAGCAAAAGATCCTAATAATGAATATTCAAAGTTTTCTCTAGCGGTTGTTTATCAACAGTTCGGACAATTAAACAAGGCAAAAACTATTTACAGAGATTTACTTAAAAAAGGCGTTAAAAATGAGGACGAAGTTATTGGAAATCTTTTAGCAATTTTAATTGAGCAAACGCCTAAAGACGCATCATATTTACTTTCCAGATTATCGGTGCAAAGTCCCAAATCCTCTTATATCTTGGCTCAGGCCGCAGTCGTATATGACAAGCTAACAAAATATGATGATGCGATTACGTTGTTAGAGAGAGCAATAAATTTAGAGCCGAAAAATATTGGCTACAGATATAATCTGGCAATTGCTTACGATAAAGCTGAAAAATATGACTCAGCATTGAATAATTATCTGGATGTTGTCGATTTTTTTAAGAGTGGTGATGAAAAGATAATCGCCCTGGATCAAGTCAAAGCAAGAATTAAAGCGATTAAAAGGACAATATGATAAAATTAATGGAAAAAATCCTGACATATGCGGTATCTAGCAAATGCTCAGATGTGCATATTACTACAGGATCTCCTCCATATATGAGGGTTGATGGTGACATTAAAAATATACCAAATGCCCCCGTCCTCGATGAAGTCTGGATAGCTGAAATATTGGCCTCAGTTATGAATGATGTGCAAAAAGAAATTTTTAAGAAGAATCTGGAATTAGACTTTTCAATACGATTTAGTGATCAAGTTCGATTTAGAGTAAATGCTTTTAGAACTATTAACGGTCCAGCTGCAGTTTTTAGAGAAATTCCAATTACCATTAAGAATTTAACATCGATTGAGGCTCCAGCTATTGTAAAAAATTTAGTTAATGCTAGAAGGGGTTTAGTATTGGTAGTTGGACCAACTGGTAGTGGAAAATCGACCACATTAGCTGCTATGCTTGATGAAATTAATAATAATTTCACGAACCATATTATCACGATTGAAGATCCGGTTGAGTTTGTACATAAAAATAAAAAATCAATTGTAAACCAAAGAGAAGTAGGAGAATCAACATTATCTTTTTCTAACGCCTTGAGAGGAGCTTTAAGAGAGGATCCTGATGTTATTTTGGTTGGGGAAATGCGTGACGTTGAGACTATTAGGCTTGCCTTAACAGCAGCGGAGACCGGTCACCTAGTTTTTGGAACATTACATACCAGTTCAGCAGCTCAAACAGTGAATAGAATAATTGATGTATTTCCAACGGATGACAAGCCGGTTATTAGATCAATGCTTTCAACCTCGCTTAAAGCAGTCATATCACAGCGTTTACTGAAAAAAGTTGGCGGTGGTAGGCATGCTGTATTTGAGGTAATGATTGCTAATGCTTCGATTAAAAATTTGATTAGAGAAGATAAAATTCCACAAATTAATTCTATTATGGAATTGGGAAAGAAAAGTGGTATGAGAACAATGAAAGAATCAATAGAAGAATTACTTAATAATAAAGTTATCACTAAAGAAGAAGCTGAAAAAGCCCTCGCTGCTGCAGAATAGTTTTTCTTTTAAAGCAAATATAAAAATACAAATTAATCTTGTTGAGACTATGAAATCAATTTTTCGTAAAAAATCTATTTTAGATACTATAAATGGCGCAAAAAAGAATTCTCTAAAAAAAACATTAGGTGCGTTTGATTTAATAATGTTTGGGGTAGGGTGCACGATTGGTACGGGTATTTTTGTATTAACGGGAAGCGCCGCTGCGAGATATGCTGGTCCGGCAGTTTCTATTTCTTTTGTGTTGGCTGGGTTAGCCTGTATGTTTGCCGCTTTAGCTTATACAGAGTTAGCGGCTATGGTTCCTGTTTCGGGAAGTGCTTATACTTATTCGTATGTTGTGCTTGGAGAAGTAGTGGCGTGGATGGTAGCGTGGGGGTTAATATTAGAATACTCAGTTGCAGCTGCTACTGTTTCCGCTGGATGGTCTGGATATTTTGTTGGTGTGTTGGAGGCATCTGACAT
>JADHOZ010000052.1 GCA_016778745.1 Rickettsiales bacterium | reverse complement strand
GGCCTATTTGGCAAAAAACTTGACATTTTGTAACTACAGGATCCCGTCAATAGTAACATCAATAATAAAACTCTAAACATAATGTATTTTTTATTGTAAAGGTCCATGCCTCATCGCGTTATACTCTACAAACGTACCAGCATGAATTGCGCAGGCAAAAAAACCATGACCCCAAGCAAGTTGAAAGATTTGATCATGCTGATAAACACCACTACCAAAATCCGTTCCTTTTGAATTTTTATATTTTGCTTGCGCGTTAGCAAAAGTTTTTAGCCCCATCCCCGAACTACATCCCGCATGCCAACCAGCCTTATATTCTGGCGGCCCATCTGGAACAGCTACCTCTAAAGTAATGGGTTGGTAAAAACCAAAATTAGAAGGCAACCTACACGATGAAGTCATGCAAATTATTACCAATGTAGCTAATGTTAATAAATTATGTAACATTCCAATCCATAATATACGTACATTGCTCTAAGCCATCAAACCAGCCCCTATTATAATCAGGGCTTTTTTGCATTCTTTTATAATCAAATTTCCTAACATGAATATCACTTAAAAGACCTTTCGAAACAGCGTCAAAAGCAGAGCCACAACCATCTTTAAAACCTTTACCATATTCCGTATCAGTTTCGGGAAAGTTTCTTGTTCCACTAATAGGCCTTGGCCTTAAGCCCCAATTCCAACTTTGTGGAATTGAATCACAAGAGCACAGTAAGAATAGCAATGCGATGGCAATGATTGTTCTTTTCAAATCAATTTATTTAAAATTGCACTTAAATTTTCTCCTAACTTTGTATAAGAAAACTTTTCTTCAAGGTCAATAAAAGCATTTTTAGTATATTTGACATAATTATCTTTATTTTCAATCACCACCTTTATCTTTTGAGCTAAATCTCCAGAATCTTGATTCTTAAACAAAAAGCCATTTTTCCTATCTCTAATAATTAGCTTACCGCCATCAGTATCTGAAGAGACTACCAAAACCGAATGTAAAAAACTCTCAATAATTGGAATACCAAAAGTTTCTTCACGAGACGGCATGCAAAAAATATCAATATTGGCAAAAAAGTCTTTTTTATCTTCAACTAATCCAACAAAATCAATTTTATCTTCGACTTTTAATTTCTTGGCCAATTTTTTTAAATCATCAAAACCGTAACCACTTTCTTTAATCTCAAAACCACCAATCTTTAGTCGTACGTTAAGACCATCATTCACCAAAATTCCAAAAGCCGTTATTAAAATATCAAACCCTTTAGCTCTTTCTATTCTACCAAAAGACCCAATTGTTGTTTGTTTACTTAATGGGCTTTCTTCATATTTTTGATCAATATTAATCGCATTATCCACCGTAAAACTCTTTTCTTTATCAACACCACAGGCCACAGCTAAAGCAGATATTTGACCATTCACCGATATTGCCAAGTCACAATTCAGCGAGTATTTCACTGTAGTGCCGTGATTAACATTAATAGTCTTAAAAGAAAAAACCTTCTGCAATATCTTCGTTAATTTGGTCATTCTACCTGAATGACAAATAATAACATCTGGTTTAAATCGCAACACTATCCAAAATAAATGAAATAAATCAAAAATTGGTGAAATATTGCGTAAGATAAAAACTCCTTTCTTTTTAACATCACCATAACAACATTTCTGATTATTAGAAATAACCAAAAAAACTTCATGCCCCAGATCACTTAGAACATTAGCATAATCTTTAAAAACCTGATTGACACCACCAATATTTTGTGAAAAAATAGCATTAATAATCTTCATTTTTTGCTTATGCTCAAACTTATTTCTGACAGAAAAATAATTAAAATTACCGGCCCGGATAATAAAAAATTACTCCAAGGCTTAATCACTAATGATATTGAAAAAGCCAAAGATAATTTAATCTACTCGGCAATGCTAAATAATAAAGGTCGTTTTTTATACGACTTTTTTATTTTTGAAAGCAAAGATATGTTATTTATTGACTGCCATAAGGATAGAATAGACGAAATAATCAAAAAATTATCTTTCTACAAGCTGCGATCCAAAGTTGAAATCACTAAAGACGAAGAACTAAAAGTATTTTTCTCGGATAACAATACCAACAAACCAAGCTTCATCGATCCACGAAACAAAAATCTAGGCTACAGAATCTACCATAATCAAGAAAACTGCGAAGATGGCACCGATCAATATCACCAAAAAAGAATAGAACTAAAGATTCCAGATGGCGAATATGACTTAACCTTCGAAAAATCCCTTATATTAGAATTTAATTTTGATAATTTATCTGCCATCAGCTATGAAAAAGGCTGCTACATCGGCCAAGAGCTCACAGCTAGAACGCATCACACCGGTCAAATTAGAAAAAAGCTTTACTTTGTTAAAATCGATAAGAATATAACCATAGAAAAAAATACCAAAATTAAACGTTGTGATAACAATAATTGCGGTATAATTTTATCATCATTTATAAGAGATAATTGTTTTTATGCTCTGGCTTTAATCAAGGATGAATGTATGGATTTGTCACATGATTTTACAGTTGAAGGCGAGCAGTTAAATATCATTCAATAATGCAAATATATTTACCAGTTGCAGAAATTCCGGTTAACGTTCTCGTTATACTAGCCCTAGGTCTTGCAACGGGTTTTTTGGCCGGTATGTTTGGCATTGGCGGCGGATTTTTAGCAACGCCATTTTTAATGTTCATCGGCATCCCACCAGCAGTCGCAGTCGCAACCTCAACCAATCAAATTATTGCTTCTTCCGTCTCCGGATTGTTTGGGCATTTACGAAAAGGTAATGTCGACATAAAGATGGGAATAATATTAGTCATTGGCGGCCTAATAGGCTCAACCTTTGGCGTAACAATATTTAAACTTCTCCAACAAACAGGGCAAACAGACATAGTCATTGCCATCACCTATGTAATATTTCTTGGCTCAATTAGTGTAACAATGCTAAAAGACAGCATTAAATCTCTGCTAGAAAATAAATATCAACTCATCTGGGAAAAAGAACAAGAAGGAAAAATCAGCAAGACGTTCAGAAAAATCAATACATTACCTTTCAAAATATATTTTCCAAAATCAGAAATCACCATCAGCATTTTCACTCCAATCATCTTAAGCATAGGAATTGGGGTCTTAGTATCTTTAATGGGAATTGGCGGTGGCTTTTTAATGATCCCCGCAATGATTTACATTCTTAAAATGCCTTCCTACGTAGTCGTTGGAACATCACTCTTTCAAATTATTTTTATCGCCTCAAACGCAACGTTTTTACAAGCGGTCACTAATAATACTGTCGATATTGTGCTGGCATTCTTAATGATTGTTAGCTCATCAATTGGTGCCCAGTTTGGTACTAGGGCCGTCTATAAATCAGACACCAACCTAATGAGAGTTGTCTTGTCGTTATTAATTTTAGGCGTGTGTGTTAAAATATTCTTAGGTCTTGTGAACGAACCACAAAACTTGTTCTCAGTGGAAATATTAAAATGATAAGATTACTGATAATTACTACATTACTAACAATTATCTCGGCCAAAAACCTACTAGCGACTCCTATCATTTCTGGAATTTCAAATAATGAAATCAACATCGACACTAATTTTCAAGGAACAAAAATCTTACTATTTGGCGCTAAAGGATACGCCGGAGACATAGTCATCACAATAAGAGGTCCAAAAAAAGACTTTATAGTAACCAAAAAGCAAAAATTACTTGGCCTTTGGCACAATGGCAAAAGAGTAAAGTTTGAAGATACTTACAGCCTATATTCACTATTTTCAACATTTAACAATATTCCCGCCTCTGACAAATTATTATCAAAACTAGAACTCGGCAAATCCAACCTAAGTTTCAAAACCAAGAAAAACATCGATGAAAAAATAGCATCAGAATTTAAAGCGCAACTCATTAACCAACTAGAAGAAAGAGACCTTTATCACCTTAGTACCAACGAAATAGAATTTCTTGATGAAACGTTATTTAAAGTCATCATTGATTTTCCTAAAAATATTTCACGCGGAGTATATACTGCTGAAATTTATTTGATTAATAATGAGAATTTACTTTCTTTTCAATCCATTCCAATTTATGTTAATCAAGTCGGTTTGAGTGGGCGGGTTTTAGACTTCGCTTATGAACAATCATTTTTATATGGCCTACTAGCGGTAGCGCTAGCTTTGATTATCGGCTATTTAACGAATGTAATTTCCGTCAAACTTTTTAGTAAATAATATGGCAAAAACTGATACTGACCAAATACCTACTTTAATTGTTTGCATTGATGCCACAAACGTCTCCGAATCTTCACTACTTTATGCCTGCCATATTGCTAAAAAAAACCATTACAACGTCAAAATATTCTCAGTAGTTGAGCAGTCTCATCAAAATCTACTATTTGGTTCAAAAGCAATTGGCACAGAAAAAAGGAAATTTGTTGAAAATAAATTAGCAAAACTTCTAAAAAAAGCGTTTGATGAAACTAAAATAATGCCCTTCATCTCTGTCCGCGAAGGCGACATTGTAAAGGAAATAAAAAAAGAATTAGAAGTAACCCCAAAATGCCCAATGATTATTTTTGGTAAATCGGATAATGCGCAAAGCGATAATGTCATTTTACCAAAATTAGCCAAAAAAATCGGCAATAATAAAATCAAAGTACCAATTACTATTGTCCCCTCAAATCTTCCTGATGAATTTTATAAGAACCTAATCTAGTGGCCCTATTTCGCTCAGTATTTACAATTTCATTTTACACTGCCCTATCAAGGATCCTTGGTTTTGTGCGCGACGTATTAATTGCGAGATATCTTGGAGTGACCGTATTATCTGATGCATTTTTTGCCGCATTTAAACTGCCAAATTTTTTCAGAAGAGTATTCGCTGAAGGCGCCTTCAACTCAGCCTTTGTGCCAATTTTTGTTGAAAAAGTCCAAGATACAAAAGACTCGCAAGACGAGCAATTCTTTGTTAGAAACATCTTCTCATTACTATTTTATGCGCTACTACTATTTATCATAATCTTCCAGATTTTCATGCCAATCTTAATGAAAGGCCTATTTCCTGGTTTTTTTAACGAGCCAATAAAAGCAGAATTACTCATTGAACTTTCCAGAATCACTATATTTTATCTACTATTTATTTCTCTAGTATCCCTTTGCTCCGGAATATTAAATTCCGTTGGTAAATTTGCTATTCCAGCTTCCGCGCCAATTATTTTAAATGCATCATTAGTAACATCTGTTTTCTTATTTCGTTCATTCTCACCTACCTATGCTCACGCTCTATCCTGGGGTGTTTTTGCGGCGGGTATTTTGCAATTTTTATGGCTATTTATTTTTACAGCCAAAGCTGGATATTTGCTTTATCCACGCCTACCAAAGTTTAACACTGATCTCAAAAAATTCTTCAACCGCCTAATTCCCGGAGTTATTGGCGCCAACCTACTTCAAATAAACCTTTTAGTTAATTCAATTTTCGCCAGCCTAATTGCTGGCGGGGTTTCTTATCTTTACTACGCAGACCGCATTAACCAACTCCCTCTGGCTTTAATTGGAATTGCCATTGGTATCGCCCTACTGCCTGATTTATCAAAAAAAATCAAAGCTAGAAAACATAATAGCGCCATTAGAATGCAAAATATGGCTCTAGAAGTTGGTCTAATTCTAGTCATTCCAGCCACACTTGCCCTAACCATTATCGCTAATCCGATCATATCGACCCTCTTTGAAAGAGGAAAATTCACCCCCCATGAAACGTATCACGTAGCAAAAGCGCTCACCTTCTACTCTCTCGGCTTACCAGCTTATGTATTAATAAAAGTAATTGAACCAGCATTTTTTGCCAGATCCGACACCAAAACGCCAATGCGAATCGCCTTCATATGCATGATTTCAAACGTCATTTTAAATTTCTTCTTCTTCATTTTGGAAATGAGTTATGTAGGCATTATTATTTCTTCAGTTCTTTCCTCTTATCTAAACTTAATATTACTTCTCACTGTCTTGATAAGGCGCAAACATTTCAAATTCGAAAAGAAATTTATCAAAAAACTAATCCTCATTCTAATACCCTCAGTAATAATGGCATTTTCCTTAGTCTTCATGAGAGACCTATTTCACAACAATCACAAACTCAATAACGCTATAGAGCTATCAATTATGGTCCTAACCGGAATATTAATTTACGGTGTATCTTCCTATTTTTCTGGTAGCCTAAATATCCTATCAAAATCACGTCTTTTAAAAAAGAAATAATAAGGTGAATAATTGCAAATATTTTGGCAAATGCGGAGGTTGTTTTTATCACAATCTCGATAAAACATCTTACCAAGAAACAAAAATGAAACTCTTGGAACAGATCAATAATCTCGAAGCAAAAGCCAAATGGATCTGGATCAATGCAAAGTCTAGAAGAAAAATTACCTTACAAGTTTCAAAAACAAATCAATTGGGATTTTTCAAAGAAAAATCCCAAGAAATCATTCCTATTAATAGCTGCTTAATTGCCACTCAAAACATTTCTAACTTCATACCCGCTCTACAATCCGTTTTAAATAAATTCCCTCAAAGCTTAATAAGGCAAATATCAATTACGCAGTTTGATAATTGCCTTAGCCTGATTTTTTACCTAAAAAAAGATTTAGAATTCAGTCAAAATCAAAAACTTACTCATTTTGCTAAAGAACAACATTGCAATATTTCAACACAACTAAACGATCAAACATCACCATTAATCAAACTACAAAATAATGAAATCAACATTGCCAATAAAACTCTAAATTTAGATCCAAATATTTTTATTCAAGCAACTAAGAAGGGAACTGAAGAAATAATAAGCATCATCAAAAACGAAGTTAAAAAAGACCAAAATATCGTCGATATTTACTCCGGATTCGGCCTTTATTCATTTGCAATTTCAAACATGACGAAAAGCGTTTCTTCTTTTGAAGGAAATAGCGAAATGATCAAGCTAGCAAAAGAAAATATCAAAAATAATCAAACAAGAAATATTGTTGCTACCCAAAGAGACATTTTTCAAAATCCACTAAGCGCAAGAGAATTAAATATATTTGATCTAGCCATCATCAATCCCCCAAGAAATGGTGCTACACCACAAATTAAGGAAATTACTAAATCAGATTTACAAAATTTAATCTACGTTTCATGTAACCCCAGAACTTTCTTTTATGATGCTAAATTTTTACTTGATTCAAACTTCAAAATTAAGAATCTATTTGCACTTGATCAATTTTATTTAACCAAACATTTAGAATTAATAGGAGTTTTTACAAAATGACTAATTTAGGAAAAGTACCAAACTGGAATTTAGAAGATTTTTACAAAAATATTGAAGATCCACAAATTAAAAAAGATCTTAACAATTTAGACAACAAAACAACAAAATTCGCCAAAGAATATGAAGGAAACGTTACTAAACTAAATGCCAAAGAATTATTCAAAGCAATTTCTGTTTACGAAATAATTTCCGAAAATATCGGCAAAATATCGAGCTATGCTTATTTAGTTTACGCCTCTAATCTATCCGATCAAAAAAATATCTCTTTTTATCAAAATATTTCTGAAAAATTAAATTCCCTAAGCACAAAATTAGTTTTTTTCACCCTCGAAATTAATAAAATATCCGATATCAATATATCAAAACTTCTAAAAGACAAAAATCTTGTCAAATACCAACCTTTTTTAAGAGATGTTAGATCTTTTAAAAAACACGAACTATCAAACGAGTTAGAAAAATTTAATATCGACAAAAATATCACTGGCCGCAACGCATTTATCCGCCTATTTGATGAAACAGCTAATAATCTAGAATTTTCCTACGACAAAAAAATCCTAAACAGCCAAGAAATTTTCGATCTATTATCAAATAAAGATGAGAAAATCAGAAAAAAAGCCGCTAAATCAATTGGTGCTACCTTCGAAAAAAACATCAAAACATTCGCTTTCATTACCAACATTTTAGCAAAAGATAAAGAAATATCCGACAAATATCGCGGTTTTCAAAGCCCTATTTCTTCACGAAATCTTAGTAATTTTATTGAAGATGACGTCGTCGAAACTCTCATTACCGAAGTAAAAGAAAACTACAAAAACATTTCACACAGATACTACAAAATAAAAGCCAAAATGCTTGGTCAAACAAAACTGAATTATTGGGATCGAAACGCGCCCTTATCAAGCGAAGAAAAATTAACCACATTTACAGATGCCAAAAATTTAGTCCTAGAAGCATACGGCGAATTCAACCCAAAAATGCGCGAAATTGGCGAAATATTTTTTAAACAAAACTGGATTGACGCTAAAGTGGCAAAAGGGAAAGATTCCGGCGCTTTTTCTCACCCAACTACTCCATCGCTACATCCATATATCCTAATGAATTACCAAGGAAAAGTTCGCGACATCATGACTTTAGCTCACGAACTCGGTCACGGCGTACATCAATATTTAGCCAGAAAACAAGGCTATTTAATGGCGGATACTCCACTAACCCTTGCCGAAACTGCTTCAGTTTTTGGCGAACAATTAACATTTCAAAAAATCCTCAAAAATGAAAAAGATGAAAAAAAGAAAAAGCTAATAATTGCCAATAAGGTTGAGGACATGATCAATACTGTGGTTAGACAAATTGCCTTTCTAGAATTTGAAAAAAAGGTTCACGAAAATAGAAAAAATGGCGAACTATCCCTAGATCAAATCAATACATTCTGGATGGATGTTCAAAAAGATAGTCTGGGTGATGTCTTTAAATATGACGAAGAATATAAATATTTCTGGTGCTACATTCCCCACTTTATCCACTCACCTTTTTATGTTTATTCCTATGCATTTGGTGATTGTTTAGTTAATTCGCTTTATGGAATTTATAAATCAAACACCGTAAAAGACTTTGAAAATAAATACATAAAAATGCTTGAATCTGGCGGAACAAAGCATCATAAAGATCTCTTAAAACCATTTAACTTAGATATTTCCACACCAACATTCTGGCAAGCCGGATTAGACGTCATCATTGATTATATCAACCAACTAGAAAAATAATATGCAAGATAGTGAAATTAAAGAAATTTTTGCAAGCCTCTATGGTAATATAGACGGTTATGAAATTTCTAAGCAAGCTAGGAAAGATTCTAAAATAAATACAGAAAAATTTCTTTATGGCGAACTACCACTGGAAACTTGCAAGGACATATTAGAATTTGCTAATCCTAAAAAAGGGCTCTTTTGTGATTTAGGTTCCGGCACCGGACGAGTAGTATTAGCGATGCAACTTCTCGGTAATTTTAAGAAATCAGCGGGGGTTGAAATTTTGGAGGGCCTACATAATCAATCGACTAAAATCCACAATTTTCTAAAAGAAAACTATCCACAACTTGCCAAACACATTAGTTTTCACAATAATGATATCTTTAAAACAAAATTACATAATGTCGATTTTATCCTTATGAATCATCCATTCAAAGATGGAGAAATTTTTCATAAACTAGAAGAAAAATTCCTAAATGAACTAAAGCCAGGAACCAAAATCGTCACCATCATCAGAGCCTTAAAGGACCCATCCTTTAAAAAAATAGCCACCAAAACCCTAAAATTCAGCTGGGGCGATTCTAGTGTACATTTTTTTGAGAGATAAATCCGATAAAAAAATCCAATCTAAAAAAAGGGTCGCCTAGTAGAAGAATCTACTAGGCGCCCCTTTTGCGCATCATGTTTAGATTCTATATTAGAATCCTCCCATTCCGCC
>JADHOZ010000051.1 GCA_016778745.1 Rickettsiales bacterium | reverse complement strand
TTGGGCGACCAGTTATGGCAATTTGAAGATCTGATTTTTCTTCTTCGACACTATTTTTGCCGAAATTTTCTTCATATGTTTCAATTTCTGGAGCGATTGCATCATAAAGTTCTGGAAAGCCCAGTTTATGTTCTGCTGAAATTGCCACTGGTGCGTCAAAGCCGAGACGGTAATAGTCATTGTCAAACACTTGTTCATTTAGGTTTTCACATTTATTGGCAATTAGGATAGTCTTTTTGTTTGTTTTGCGAAGTATTTTGGCAAAATGAAGGTCGGAGTTGGTAATTCCTGTTTTAGAATCAACAATAAACAAACATAAATCGGCATCTAAAATAGCAATATTTGTTTGCTCAACCATTTTTTCTTCTACGGAGTTTGGAGTGATTTTATCTTCTAAGCCAGCGGTATCAATTACTTTAAATTCAAGTGGACCAAGAGATCCGTTTGCTTCTTTGCGATCGCGCGTAATACCGGGTGTGTTATCGGTTATGGCGAATTTCTTGCCAACTAATTTATTAAAAAGCGTTGATTTACCTACATTTGGACGGCCTATTATGGCTATTTTGAACATTTTTATTTGATTTAAACTTCTGGTAGAAAGGCGTGAGTGTCTATCTTAATATAGTTAACTAGAATAACAATAGATAAAAATTAGTCTAAAATATCTCTAACGGCAGCGCCAACGTCTTTTTGTTTCATAAAATGTTCGCCAATTAGGAAGCAGCTTATTCCGGCCTGTTCTAGCAATAAAATGTCTGCTTTGTCTTTGATTCCGCTTTCGGAAACTATTAGATAGTCGTTGGGAATTTGATTTATTAGGGTTAGGGAGGTTTCTATGTTTACTTCTAGGGTTTTTAGGTTTCGGTTGTTGATGCCTATTAGTTTACTTTGGAGCTTTGAAGCCCTTTGTAGTTCTTCTGTGTTGTGAACTTCTATTAGTACGGATAATCCAGAATCAAGAGCGCATTTCTCTAGCTCGAGTAGTTTTTTGTCATCGAGCATGGCAACGATTAGCAGGATGCAACTAGCACCTAGCATTTTTGCTTCATATATTTGGTAGGTGTCGACTATAAATTCTTTTCTAAGAATTGGTAGGTTGGTTTGGGCGGCTATTTCTTGTAGATATTGAGTGGAGCCTTGAAAATATTTTTCGTCAGTTAGGATTGAAAGGCATGCGGCACCTGAATCTTGGTAGATTTTGGCAATTTCTAGATGGTCAAAGTCCTTTCTAATAAGTCCGTGTGACGGGGAGGCTTTTTTAATTTCGGCAATTAACCCGATTTTTCCTTGCTCTTCTTTGTCTTTTAGAGTTTGGTAAAAATTGGGAATTTGACGTTCTAGGCAATTTATTTTTTTGCAAATGTCGTGTACCGATAGTTCTTTTTTAGCGGCTCTAACCTCTAAAAGCTTGTGATTAAAGATTTCTTCGAGTATATTGCGCATTGGATAAGTTCATTTATTAGTTTTTTTAAGATTTTAAGAATAGAATAGCGGATTAATAATGACAAATAACTTTTTGTTTACAAGGCCAAGAAGAAATAGACAGGCGAGTTGGGTTCGTGAATTGGTGGCCGAAACTCAGATTTTGCCAAGTGATTTAATTTTGCCAATTTTTGTGATCGAAGGCAAGAATCAAAAACAAGAAATTACGGCTTTGCCCGATGTTTATCGCTATTCCATTGATTTGGCTGTTGCGCGTGTACAAGAGGCTTGGAATTTGGGAATAAAGGCTATTATGTTGTTTGCGGTGATTGATGAAAGTAAAAAAGATGATATTGGTAGCGAGGCTTTGATTAGGGATAATTTGACCAATAGGGCGATTAGAGAAATTAAGAATAAGGTTTCTGAAATTGGGATCATTGCCGATGTAGCTTTAGATCCATATACTAGCCACGGACATGACGGAATTATTAAAAATGGTAAGATTGACAATGATGCAACTATCGATATTTTGTGTCAGCAGGCTTTGATTCAGGCTGAAAGTGGCGCTGATGCTAATGCTCCTTCGGATATGATGGATGGTAGAATTGGCAAAATTAGGGAGTATTTGGATCAGCATGATTATCAAGATAATGCGTTAATTTCTTATGCGGCTAAATATTCGTCTCATCTTTATGGCCCATTTCGAAATGCCATGAATTCTCTTGGTCGCAAAGAGATTGCGGATAATATACCAAAGGATAAAAAAAGTTATCAGATGGATTTTAGAAATATTAATGAGGCGATGAGAGAGATTGAATTAGATGTGAATGAAGGTGCTGACATGGCTATTATTAAGCCGGGTAGTTTTTATTTAGATGTAATTAGAAGTGCTCGGGATAGATTTAATATTCCATTCATTGCTTATCAGGTTAGTGGGGAATATGCGATGTTGAAATTTGCGGCTTCAAATGGTGTTTTTAATTTTGAAGATGCTTTCTATGAGTCGTTGGTTTCTTTCAAAAGGGCGGGTTGTAGTGGTGTTATTACTTATGGTGCGATTGAATTACTTAATTTTCTTTAGTCCAAACATCAATCCAAAAATGACGCCAAAATAGGCTAACAGTTGTGATAATGTTGGAGAATCCACATATCCGAAGAAGATATTTAGGAACTTTCCGATTATAGATGTTTGTGATAATATTGAGGATAAATCAAAAACGGGATCGATTAGTGGCGATATGATATCGGCGTTGGTAAAAAAATTAACACTTTGCATAGCTATTCCAGCTGTTACAAAGACTAGGAGAATAGTGGTCACTTTGAAAAAATATCTACCAGATAACTTTAATATTCCTAGGTAAAATGCTATTCCTGTTATGATTCCGCAGATTATTCCTACTAATAGGCCAACTGAAATCTCCATGATTGACGAGCCGGAAATATAATAGCTATATGTAAAAAGTACTATTTCAGCACCCTCTCTTAAAACGGAAAGTAAGACCACTATTAATAATGCAATTGGTGCTTTCTCACCTTCTTGAACTTTTTTGCTTAGATTTTTTATATTACCCGATAAGGATTTTGAGTGTTTTTTCATCCACAGTATGGTTGCAGAAATCATTATGGCCGCAAGCAACAATATCGTGCCATTAAATATTTCTTGTCCCATGCCGTTTAGGCTGCTGGAAATCGAGTCGGTGAATAAAGCTAATATTATCGAGAGACCCACTCCTGCTACTAAGCCTCCTAAAATATATTTGAATCTTCCTTTGATTTCTTTGGTTGCTGCGCTTAGAATACCTAAAATTAAAGCGATTTCTAATGTTTCACGAAAAATGACAATTGCTATTTGTTCCATATTCTTACATTATATTTGATAATAATTATCAAGTTAATTATATTTTTATTTTATTCAAGGTAATTTTTATTTAAGGTAATATTTGGTTGCGATTTATATTCACTATCCATTTTGTTTGGCTAAATGTCCTTATTGTGACTTCAACTCTCATGTGCAAAAAAATATTGATGATTTTAGATTTTTGTGCGCTTACGAGAAAGAATTAGATTTTTTTAAGGATAAAATTGGTGAAAAGAAAGTTGAAACAATATTTTTTGGCGGGGGAACTCCATCGCTGATGCCGATCTTTTTGGTTGAAGGAATTTTGAGTAAGATTGGTCGGATTTTTGATGTGGATGAAAATGCAGAAGTAACTTTAGAAGCAAATCCTACCAGTTTTGAAAGTAAGAAATTTAAGGATTTAAGAAAGATAGGGATTAATAGGTTGTCACTTGGGATTCAGAGTTTACATGATGAGGATTTAAAATTTTTGGGGCGTGAGCATTCAACTTCAGAGGCTATTTTGGCGATTGAGGAAGCGAGGAATATTTTTGATAATTTTTCGTTTGATTTAATTTATGCTCGCCCAAAACAAACATTAGATGATTGGGAAAAAGAGTTAAAGAGAGCTATTGATTTTGGTATTTCGCACTTATCTTTGTATCAATTGACCATTGAAAAAGGTACTCAGTTTTATTCGCGTTTTCACAAGGGTGATTTTTTGATGCCAGAAAATGAGCTGGCCGCAGATTTTTATGAGTTAACGAATGAAATGACGGCAAAAAATGGTTTGTTGAATTATGAAATTTCAAATTATGCTAAGATTGGGAAGGAGTGTCGGCATAATATGGCTTATTGGCAGGGCGTTGATTATGTTGGAATTGGAGCTGGGGCGCACAGTAGGGTTTATTTTGAGGGGGAGGAAAAAAGAAAGGCGATAATGATGATTCATAAGCCACAAAATTGGCTTGAGTTGGCGGAAGAAAAAGGGTGTGGAATTCAAAAGATGAATGATCTCAATAAGAACGATGTTTTAGAGGAATTGGTTTTGACGGGATTGAGAACATCAAGCGGGTTAGGATTGAAGGTTTTAAAAAGACATTGCGTGATGGATAGTTTGGGTGATGTGTTTGATATGGCTGGACTGAACAAGATGTGTGATAAAGGAATTATTACGATTGATGATAATACTATCCGCGTGACTAAAGAGTGCAGGGGGGTTAGTGATAGTGTGATAGAAAAAGTTTTGAACTTAATCATTGCGTAACGTAACCGCGAATAATCAATTCATATTTTATTTTTTAGAAAAAATCCCAAATAGCAGTTGATTGTAAGGTTTAAAATCGGTATTTTGTAAGTTCATTTCATCAAATTTTATTTTTTATCCACTTATTATGAAAGTTACGCTTTTAGAAAATATTAATAATGCTGCCATTGACGCATTTCAAAAAAATGGCATTGACGATGTATCTATCTTAAAAACGAGTATTGAAGATGCTGGCATGGATGTATTTGAATCAAATATTTTAGGGATTCGTTCGCGCAGTAAATTGACGGTAGATTTTTTGAAGAAATTTAAAAACTTATCAGCGATTGGGTGTTTTTGTATTGGGACCGATCAGGTTGATTTAAAAGCGGCAAAGGCATTAGGGATACCGGTTTTTAATGCGCCTTTTTCTAATACACGCTCAGTGGCGGAGTTAGTGATTGCCGAAATCATTACCTTGTTTCGTCGATTACATAGTGTGAATTTGCAGATGCATCAAGGTGTATGGAAAAAAAATGCGGCAGGCTGTAATGAAATTAAAAACAAGGTACTTGGTATTATTGGTTATGGTAATATTGGTGCTCAGGTGGGAATTTTGGCAGAATTTTTAGGAATGGAAGTTATTTATTATGATATTGCTAATAAATTACCTTTTGGTTCCAACACACAAGTCGCCTCTTTAGATTTATTATTGGAAAAATCAGATGTGGTAACATTACACGTTCCACAAGCACAAAGTACAAAAAATATTATTAACAAAAAGACCCTTGCGAAGATGAAAAAAGGGGCATTTTTGATTAATAATGCTCGTGGCAACGTCGTTGCAATTGATGATTTACTTGATGCATTAAAATCTGATCACATTGCAGGCGCAGCGTTGGATGTATTTCCGCTTGAACCAGCTAATAATAATGAAGAATTTATTTCTCCGTTAAGAGACTTTGACAATGTGTTATTAACACCCCACATCGGTGGGAGCACGCAAGAAGCGCAAAAGAATATTGCCATTGAGGTGGCGAATAAATTATCGCACTATGTGTCAAATGGTACGACAGAAATGGCGGTAAATTTCCCGAACTTATCATTGCCTGCAATTAAAGAATCATGTATTCGAGTGGCGCATTGTCATAAAAATATTCCAGGTATGTTGCAATTAATTAATACAGAAGCGACAAAGCGTAATTTGAACATTCAATCACAAATTTTAGCTACTGATATTGATATTGGTTATGTAGTTTCAGATATTGAAGGGGGTGGAGTTAATGCTGATTTAAAAGATGCATTAAGCGCTATTAATGGTACTATTAAGGTCAATATTTTTAAACCATAGGATGCAAAAGCCAAATAATAATAGATTTAGTAGTGGGCCATGCTCGAAATATCCGGGATGGAATGGTGTATTTGTGCAAGAAAATGTGCATTTATTAGGTAGATCGCATCGCTGCAAGGAAGTACAGGCATTGATTAATGACGTCAATGAACTGAGTGCTGAGTTATTAAAGTTACCAAAGGATTATAAAATTGCTATTATTGGTGGATCAGATACAGGTGCATTTGAGAGTGCTATGTGGAATATGTTAGGTCAAAGGCCGGTTGATCTTATTTATTTTGAAGCCTTTGGTAAAGATTGGTATAGAGATGTTACAAAGCAGCTTCGCCTAGATAATGTACGTGAATTTTCAGCGCCTTTTGGTGAATTTCCGGATATTTCGGATGTGAATTTTGATAATGATGTTGTTTTTACGCTAAATGGCACGACGTCGGGGGTATGTTTTGATCATTTAGATTATATTCCAGATGACAGAAGTGGATTAACACTTTGTGACGCGACTTCGGCGATTTATTCGATTGATATTGATTTTTCTAAACTTGATGTGATCACTTATTCGTGGCAAAAATCACTTGGCGGAGAAGCGCAACATGGCGTAATGATTGTAAGTCCGAGAGCGATTGAGAGACTCAATGATTATCATCCCTCTAGGCCAATTCCAAAAATTTATCAGATTCAAGATGGTGAGAGTTTTAATGAAAAAGTTTTTACTGGTTCGGTGATTAACACAACCTCCACAATCTGTTTATTGGATGCTTTTAATGTTTTAAATTGGATTAAAGATAATGGCGGAAGTGATGCGATGTTTGCTAGGGTGGCTGAGAATTTTAGAGTAGCGTCAAGTGCGATTGATAATTCTAGTAATTTTGAGAATTTGTGTTTGGAGAAAAAATACCAATCAAAAACTTCGGTTTGTTTTAGAATTAAACATCAATGGTTTAAGGATTTAAGCAATGAAGAACAAAAGAAAATTGTAAATGAAATAGTTAGTATTTTAGAAAAAGAGGAAGTGGCTTTTGATGTTAAGGGTTATAAATCGGCGCCACCATCTTTTAGAGTTTGGTGTGGTTTGACGATTGAGAGTGAAGATTTGAAACATTTGTTTAATTGGTTTGAGAGTGCCTATGATATTGCCGTTCAAAAAAGATAATTGTTGTATTTTTGATTTTGATTCCACCTTGGTTTCTCTTGAGACGTTGGATTTTTTAATTGAAAAATCTGGTGTTAGCGCTGAAGAAATTAAAATTATTACTGACAAAGCTATGGGTGGAAAAATGAGTTTTTTCGAATCGCTATCTAAGCGTTTTGAAAAAATTAATCTAAATCGCAAAGATATTTCTAGGTTGCGCCTTGAGATTGTTGATTTTATTACTGAAGGTGTTAGGGAATTTCTAAAAACGTTGGAAGATAGTCATGACTTTTATATTATTTCGGGTGGATTTTTAGAAATAATCTATCCTGTTGCTGATGAGCTTGGAATCGCTAGAAGTAATTGTTTTGCTAATGACTTTGTTTATGAGGGCGAAAAAATTATTGGTTTTAATGCCAACAATTTATTATCTCAAGATGGTGGTAAAGTAAAGGTAGCTAAAGAAAAAATTATAGGACCAAATAATTACAAAAATATTTTTATGATTGGTGATGGCTATACTGATTTTGAAGTGTCAAAGTCAATTAAGGAAGTAATTTTTTGTGGCTTTGGTGGTCATGTTGTGAGAGAAATAGTGCAAAAAGAGGCTAAGAATTTCTTTTTTGATTTTATAAAAATACTTAGTTTTATTAGCGAAAAAACTAGATGAATAATATAGAGAAAAAATTTGTACAATATTTAAAGAAGTTTGGATTTAGTGGTGATGTTGCAACCTCAAAATCAGATCAGGTTATTTATGCAACTGATAATAGTATCTATGAATTAAAGCCGAGCGCGATTATTTTTCCTAAGAATATTTTGGATGTTGACGTTATTTTTTCTTTATTAAAGCGAGAGCAGTTTAGGGCTATTAAGATTACTGCAAGAGGTGGTGGAACAAGTACTAATGGGCAGTCGATTAATAATGGTTTTATTGTCGATTATTCACGCTATATGAATAATATTATCAATATTGATGTTGATAATATGATAGCTGAAGTTGAGCCGGGGGTGATCTTGGATCAGTTAAATTTGGCTCTTAAAGAATATGGCCTTCACTTTCCGCCAAACATTTCACCGAGCAACAGAGCAACTATCGGGGGTATGGTAAATACCGATGCTTGCGGTCAAGGATCTTGCGCGCATGGCAGAACTAGTGATAATATTGTAGATTTGACATTGCATAGTTTTGTGGTTGATGGGGCGGTTTCTTCTCATAATCTTCCAAGCGATGTTATTGGGAATGTTGGCGATATGTTGCGCGAAGCTAAGCATGCATATTCCTCGAAACATTTAGCTAGAACGAGTACAGGTTATAATATTGAGAAATCTTATGAAGATGATCGGGTCAACTTAAATTATTTACTAAGCGGTTCGGAAGGAACTTTGGTGTTAGTGAGCAAAATTATTGTGAAGTTAAAAAAGTTACCACTGAAGAAGCGTTTGATTTTGTTGTCTTACGATAATTTTGATAATGCATTGTCAGATGCAAAAAAATTAGCATCGCTTAAACCGCATTCCATAGAAACGGTTGATGAAAATGTTATTAGGTTGGCTAGAAGCGATGTTATTTGGCAAAAAGTTGGCTCTTTGATTGGTGATGGTGAAGATGCTTCAGTTAATATTGTAGAATTTGCTTATGATGATTTAGTTTCATTTGAAGCGCATGAAAAAGAGTTAGAAAGATTGCTTGTTGGTTTAGATGTTTCGTCCCTAAATTATTTTTTTATTAGTGATGAAGAAAAAATTGCTGATATTTGGGCGTTGCGTAAAAAAGGTGTTGGTTTACTTGGCGCAATGAAGGGGAGTAGAAGACCAATTCCATTTGTTGAAGACACTATTGTGCCAACTCATAATTTGGCTGATTATATTAAGGATTTTAGAAATATTTTAAAAAAGTATGATGTAAAATATGGCATGTTTGGTCATGTTGATGGTGGTTGTTTACATGTGAGACCTGCTTTAGATATGAAGCAAGCAAATAATCGTGAGTTGATTAGAACGATTACAGATGAAGTAGCTAATTTATTGCTTAAATATGATGGATTATTATGGGGTGAGCATGGAAAAGGATTTAGAGGTGAATATGCTAAGAAGTTTTTAGGTGAAAAAGTGTTGCATATATTTGGTAAAATTAAGAGTTATTTTGATCCGTTTAACCAATTGAATTATGGTAAAATTTCTGCTGGAGTCGATGGTGAAATCGTTAAAATTGATGAAGTATCAACGCGTGGTGAATTTGATGAAGTAATTGATAGAGATAATTACCAAGAATTTGAAAATATCGTTAGCTGTAATGGTAATGCGCTATGTTTTAATTTAGATAAAACAACGGCAATGTGCCCTTCTTATAAGGTGAGTGGAAATAGAGTTTATTCGCCAAAGGGTAGAGCAATGTTGTTTAAAGAATGGCTTCGAGTGCAAGGTAAATTACCTTCAATTACCGAGGATGTCAAAAATAAATTTTTAGAGAAAATTACAAATTTATTTCGCCGTAATTTTGATAATGAAATTTACGATTCTTTTGCTAAATGCTTGGGATGTAAGGCGTGTAATAGTCAGTGCCCGATTAAAGTAAATATTCCTGATGCTAAGGCATTTTTTTTAGATATTTTTTACACTACACATTTTCGCCAACCCCAAGACTATTTGATTGGCTATATTGAAAAATTTTTAGCTTTGTTTGGTAAGTTTCCAAAGTTGAGTAATATATTTTTAAGGAGTTTTTTGGTTTCTTGGATTGTTAAAAAAGTTTTTGGCATTGTTTATATTTTAGAGATTAAACCGCCAAAGGTAAAATTAATTCCGGTTAAG
>JADHOZ010000050.1 GCA_016778745.1 Rickettsiales bacterium | reverse complement strand
ATCGAAATTTCTATTCTAAGGACATGCGCGTTTAATTTCAGCAAAAAAATAGTTTTATAGTCTAAATACGTGTTATCAATATTTTGTTAAAATTCATTCATAAACAAATTATTTTTTAAACGTTTTCTTTTTGAAGGGTTTTGGAGATGATTTAGAAGTGAATTTAGAGAAGGGTTTTTTAGAACCGAAAGGTTTTTTTGCCTTAAAAGTACTAGTCCCTTCGAATTCATCTTTGGCACCAAATTTTTTCTTATTACCAACAAATTTCTTTTGTCCAAGTGGCTTTTTTCCAAATGGTTTTTTTTCTTCGAGATATTCTCCATCTCTGTCTTTTCTTTTATCCAAAAAACTGCGCCTATTTTCACCAAACGATTGAGGTTTAGACTTAGCAAAACTGCTGCTAGATTTTTTAGGCTTTCTATTATCTTTTGGTCTGCCAGTTCTTATTTCACTCTTTTCTACTTCTTGATTTGGGTCAAGTAATGTTGAAATTTCTTTCCACTTTCCTTTATCGCTAGGAGTAATAAAACAAAGAGCTGATCCTTCAGCACCCGCCCTTGCTGTTCTTCCAATGCGATGAATATAGTCTTCTGGACATTGGGGAAGATCAAAATTAATAACATGTTCAATATGAGGAATATCCAAACCACGTGCAGCAACGTCTGTTGCAACTAAAATACGATATTTGTTATTTCTAAAATCTTTTATTACTTTATCTCTTTTACCCTGCCTTAAATCTCCATGAATTGCGCAGGCTGTAAATCCGTGTTCAAGCAATTTTTTTGCCATTTTTTCGGTAGAAAATTTGGTCTTCATGAACATTATTACGCTGCCGCTTCTTTTATTTAGCTGATTGAGAAGCTCGCCATATTTGCTGTCTTGTGTAATATTGATGATTTCTTGCTTGATCTTTGAAGGAGTACGAGAATCCTCGCTAACAGCAATTCTAACTGGATTGGTTAGGTATTTTTTTGAAATATCCATGATATTTTTAGGCAGAGTTGCTGAAAATAACATTGTTTGCCTAGATTTTGGTAGGAATTTCAAAATCCTATCAATTTGCACAGAAAATCCCATATCTAGCATTCTGTCAGTCTCATCCAATACTAAAAACTTTGTATGACCTAATTTTAGCGTTTTTCTTTCTAAGTGATCATTTATTCTCCCTGGCGTTCCAACAATAACTCTAGGGCGATTTTTTAGTTTTTGTAACTGTCGTGTCATCGATTCTCCGCCGATTAAAAGGGCGGTTTTTATGGAAGATCTTGATCCTAATAGATTTTGTATTTGACTAAGAACCTGCGCTGCCAACTCTCTGGTTGGCGTAATAACCAAAGCCGATCCTTCTGAGGAGTTCATTAATTTGACAACTAAAGGAATGCTAAAAGCGGCAGTTTTTCCTGTTCCAGTTTGGGCTGAGGCTAGTACGTCCTTACCTTCCAATCCACTTGGGATTGCTTGAGCTTGAATAGGAGTTGGTTTGTCGTATTTTAAATGTGCTAAAATATGATTTAGAGATTCTGGTAAATTAAAAGACTTGAAGTTTTCCATAAATATTGTGTATCTAAAATTGTAGCAAAATTTGGCAATAACATCAGAAAAGAATTATCATAAAAAACACCTAATTCATCTTGAAAAATATTATTTTGCTTTCATAAAACGCAATAGTAATTGTTAGCTAGATATTTCACAAGCTATTTTCTTTGATTGAGAAACGAACCTATATATCTAATAAATTTTTTACTCATTAATTTAAATATTAAATAAACTTTAACCCCAAAATGAAATGTTATAACCAATGAAACCTCTCACGCGCAAAACATTATATGATTGGTATGAACATGAAGGGCGAAAAAATTTGCCATGGCGTTTGACTGATGATCCCTACCATATTTACCTCAGCGAGGTAATGTTGCAACAAACCCAAGTCAAAACGGTGTTAGAACGTTTTTATTTCCCGTTTTTAAAAAAATTTCCGACCCTTACAAGTGTGGCAAAAGCGGATGTTGCCGATGTATTAAAGGCATGGCAAGGGCTTGGTTATTATAGTCGCGCACGTTATTTACATCAAACAGCACAAATGACAGCACCGACTTTGCCTGAT
Source organism: Rickettsiales bacterium (assembly GCA_016778745.1). GTDB lineage: Bacteria > Pseudomonadota > Alphaproteobacteria > Rickettsiales > UBA1997 > JADHOZ01. The sequence continues at coordinate 7,711 of JADHOZ010000050.1, read as the reverse complement.
GATGTTGGTGCGTTAGAAAAATTACCGGGTATTGGCAAAAATACGGCACATGCAATTGCAGCTTTTGCTTATCAAAAATCTGTGCCAGTGATGGAGGCAAATGTAAAACGAGTTGTGGCGCGTTTTTTTGCCTTTAAACATCCTACTACTAAAGAATTATGGGATGGGGCGTGGCATTTACTAGACTCAACAAATCCTTTTACACATAATCAAGCAATGATGGATATTGGCGCGATGGTTTGCACTAACAACACACCTCACTGTAAAAATTGTCCGTTACAACGAGAATGTAGTGGTAAAAATCAACCAGAACATTATCCGCAAAAAAAAGTGAAAAAGGCTGTGCCAACACGTCATTATCAATTTTGGCTTCATTATACAAACGACTACAAACTCTATTTAGCCCCACGCACAACACGTTTTCTAAATGGCATGTATCAGTTTGATCAACATAATATCAACGTCTCCATACCACAAAGCGCAATCGCCATTGGCAACATCACTCATCAATATAGTCATTTTCGTTTAAAAGCCGATATTTACGCCCTACCCAGCCAGAAAAAAGGATATCACTATACACGCCAAGAAATTAATCATTTACCTCTTTCAGGCACTGACGAAAAAGCTTTGCAGCGTTGGGACGATTGGATTAACAATCGCTAACTATTTCTTACAGCTAACACGAAGCAAGGCATAACCAATAATGCCCGATAGTAGCGATCCTAATATTACTCCAAGCCTCACAAATGTTTGATTTTGTGGGTCGTTAAATGCCAATGTACCGATAAATAAGCTCATCGTAAAACCAATACCAGTAATGAGTGACATAGCATAATATTGCGACCAATTTACCCCTTTTGGTAATTTACAAAAGCCAATCATTACACATAATACTGTTGCAATCATTACACCAGCTTGCTTACCGATAAATAAACCTGCCGTAATACCAAGGGTGATTGGATGTGATACCATTTCCATTGACAGACCTGAAAGCGATACACCCGCATTGGCAAAAGCAAATATCGGTAAGATAAAATAAGATACCCACGGATGTAAGTCATGTTCCAATGATTTAGATGGCGACTTGCCATCTTCATTTTTTGATTTTAGCGGAATAAAAAGTGCAATCACTACACCAGCCAGCGTCGCATGTACACCTGATTTTAATACGCACACCCATAAAAATAATCCCGCCACTACGTAGGGAGCTCTGGAAGTAATATTTCGTGAATTCATATAGTAAAGTGCAAAAATGGCCACACTAGCAATAGCTAGCGAAGTAAGCGATAAACTCTTCGTGTAAAAAATAGCAATAATGATGATTGCTGCTAAATCGTCAATAATAGCAATAGCAACTAAACAAATTTTTAATGTTTTGGGTACGTTTTTACCAAGAAGGGCCATCACACCAATAGCAAAAGCAATATCAGTAGCAGCTGGAATAGCCCATCCTTTTAAGTAGATTTCATTGCCGGCGTTACAATAGTAATAAATCAAAGCTGGACATGCTAATCCACCCGCTGCAGCTACTAATGGTAGTGATATTTGTTCTTTGGTGGAAAGCTGCCCTTCTACTATTTCACGCTTAATTTCAAGGCCAACTAATAAAAAGAAAACAGCCATTAAACCATCATTGATCCATAACAATAAGGGTTTATTAATTTCTAATGCACCAACCCGAATGACCACCGGGGTACTTAATAAATAATTATACAACACTTTGAATGGTGTGTTAGCAATAATAATAGCTAATAGTGCCGTAATACCTAATAAAACTCCTGCTCCAGCTTCGGTTTTGAAGAAATTTTTTATGTTATTGATATACATAATTTTGTTAAGTTATGGATTATAAAAACAAGATGTAAAAATAAAATAAATACAACGCCAGAAAAGTACAACCTATCACGCGTGAAATTCTTTGATAAAACAACACTACCACGCAAAATAATATGGTAATGGCAGCTAAAATCCAAATATCAATTGTCAAAACATGTGGCGGAATCGTAATTTTCTCGATCAGGGCCATCACAGCTGTGGTTAAGGCAATATTAAAGATATTACTACCCAAAATACTTCCAATCACAATGCTTGATTTCTTTTTATAAGATGCGATCACCGCAGCACTAAATTCTGGAATAGACGAACCAAAAGCAACCAAACCAAGGCCAATAATTTCTTGTGAAATATCAAAATGCAGTGCTATTTGCATGGCTGCATACAAAAATATTGCCGACCCAACAGCTAAAAGAAACATACCAGCAACCGACACTATCACTGCTAATTGGTTTGAGTAGAGTGTATTATTGCGTTTTTCCTCAAGCTGACATGATGATTCAAGACTCGAACCACTTCGACATTGCTGATAAGATAGCAACAAATAACCAAAGGCCATTAATAATAAAATAAGACCATGTATCCATGATAATTGCTGCCAGACATTGACAAATATGATAAATATTATTGTGACCAGTGACATAAATAAAAGATGACTCTTAATTTTATCGTAGGCAATCACAAATGGCGATATAACCCCAGCAATACCACCAATAAATAAAATATTAGCGATGTTACTACCGACTACATTGCCAATAGCAATTTCTGGAGTACCCAGTAACACAGCTTCGATAGATAAAATAAATTCTGGCATCGAGGTTCCGCAGCCAACGATGATTGAGCTCACTAAAATAGGCGATATGTTTAAATTACGCGACAAAGAAACAGCACCTTTGATTAACAGATCACCACCAACATAAAGCGCAATAATACCGATGATGGTTAGTAACGTTAAAATCATGAAATAATCATTTTTACTCTTTAGTCATATGAACGTCTCGTTGTGGATATGGTATTGAAATGCCGGCTTTGTCAAACGCCAATTTCATTTCCTCATTTAAACTCAGGATTATTGGTTAGTAGATAGTCAAGAAAGCTAATACCAAGTTGCGATCTAAACATGAGTTTTGTTTACATCTTTATTTCTTTTACATTCCATTTTTAATCTTGAAGTAGCCCGCTACAACTGCAATTAAAAATAAAATCTAAAAGAAAAAATATTTTAACAAAACTCATGTTTAGATCGCAACTTGGTATAAGAACAAACTATTTTTTTTTCAAGTCGTTAATTAGTTGTTCAATGATTAAAATAGAAACATTACTCGCATCACATTCGGGATGAAATTGGGTTAATAAAAACATCTTTGGATAGTTTTTATGCTCGGCAGCCTCAATAACTCCGTCCGGTGAAATTGCTGATATTTTTAATTGATCTGAAAGATTTTCTTCAAAACAACCTTGATGATGGATGCTTAGTTCTTTGATATTTTCTAAATTAATATTGGGATTCGATTTTTTATAAATTGCTGCTAATAAAGAATCATCCATCACTTTCATGTGATGTGTTCCTGTAAAAATATTGTCTTTTTTGCCTCTAACAATTAACTCAAAATCATTTTCATATTTTTCCAATATCTTCGTAGAAAAGGTTTTTAAATTATCATCATAATGGTAATTTTCGCTTTTGCTATTATCGGTTCTTTTGTCATCTGGTAGATGTTGGACTAGATCTCCACCTAAGACTACGTTAATAAGTTGCATTCCTCCGCATATTCCAAGCACAGGCATGTCTTGTCTTTTAAGAGCGTATTTTAACATTCTCACTTCTGTTGCTTGTCTTACGTTACTCTTATTTAGTGGTAATCTTTTTCGTGTTTGTGGATGAATATAATCTTGCCCATAAAGGCTTGGGTGGACGTCTCTTTTATTTCCCGGGAAAATTAAAGCGTCGCAACCTTCTAAAATTTCATCAACTATTTTGAAATGTTCTTCTAGGGATTTTTTTTTGAGAAAAGTTGGAATAAGAACAGGAGTTGCTCCACACATTTCAACTAATTTTACTATTAATCGACAGCGCATAATGGTCGTGTCGTCAGTAATGCCAATTCTAAAATTATTTTTCATATTTTGATTAAAAATCTTTGTGTAATTAAGTTTTATAACATATCTTTTACAGAAATTTTTTATCAACACAATATAGTTTTTAAATTTATATGAAGATAGGTCTATTGGTATCTGAAAAAGGGTTATATTCTCATAAAAGATTAAAGGAAGAGGCTGAACGTAAGGGCCATAAACTTAGAATCATCAACTTAACAGAATGTTTTGTTAATATTACGAATGACACTCCAACAATTTATGATAAGAATGGTAAACCAATTAGGGATTTAGACGCCGTTATTCCAAGGATAGAGCCAGCTATTACTTTTTATGGCACTGCGATTCTTCGACAATTTGAAATGCTTGGGGTTTATTCTTTAAATAGCTCAATTGCCGTGTTGAATGCTCGAGATAAACTTAAATCATTACAAATACTGGCTAATAATAATATTCCTATGCCATCAACTGGTATTGCTCATTCTCCAGCCAGTATTAATTCAATTGTCCAATCTCTTGGAGGCGCTCCATTAATTATCAAATTAGTAGAAGGAACAGAAGGAGAAGGGGTAGTTTTAGCAGAAACAAATAGTGCTGCAAAAAGTGTGATTTCAGCATTTAAACAACTTAACGCCAACGTTATTGTGCAAGAATTTATTAAGGAATCTAGCGGTAGAGATGTTAGATGTTTTGTTGTTGGTAGTAAGGTTGTGGCCTCAATGGAGCGAATTGCCGGCGAAGGTGAATATAGGGCTAACTTCCATCTTGGAGCGAGCGTGCAACCCATTACCATTACTAAAGAAGAAAGAGAAATGGCAATAAGAGCTAGTAAAGTTATGGGAATGGACGTTGCTGGAGTTGATATTTTACGATCTAATCGCGGCTCTCTCGTTCTTGAAATAAACTCATCACCCGGACTGGAAGGAATTGAAAAAGCAACGAAAAAAAATGTTGCTGGTTTTATGATTGACTATATTGAGCAAAATGTGAATAAATCCTCTAAAAAAACCAAATAATTTTGTTGCTAATAATGATAATGTAAATAATGCAAAATAGCCCCATTAGCACTAATGGACCTATTTTAAAGTCTTATTGTCTTGCTAAAAAAAGATTAGGCCAACCATTATCAGATGTCGATATTATCACAGAAATAAAATCAAAAAACCTTGCTTGGATTCACTTAGATGCTAATCACGACAAAACAAAAACACTATTGACAAAAGAGTGTGAATATCTTGATTCCATCATCATTAACGCCTTACTCGCCGAAGAAACAAGGCCAAGAGTCGAATGCGTCAATGATGGACTATTTCTGATTGTTCGTTGCGTAAACTTAAATGACAATTCAGATCCAGAAGACATGATTTCTATTCGCATGTGGATTGACCCTCACCGCATTATCACAATTGAGAAACGAAATACCAAATCAATTAACGATGTTGAGACATCGATCTTATCAGGTAACGCCCCTAAAACCTCTGGAGATTTTTTATGCTTATTACTATCTTGCGTCTTTAACAAAATGGAACCTATTTTAGGTTCGCTCGACGAAATTATGGATAACGTTGAAGAAGAATTAATCGAAAACCCTACCACTGATCTTCGAAATAAATTAACCAATATCAGAAAGCAAGCTATTATCTTCAGGCGATACATGATCCCACAACGTGACGCTTTCAGCAATTTACGTACCATTGATCTAAAATGGCTCAATGATTTACATAGACGAAAATTACAAGAAAATTACGATCACGCCACGCGCTATGTTGAGGATTTGGACGCCCTAAGGGAAAGAGCTCAAATTATTAAAGACGAGCTTTCCAATCTGTTAACTGATAAGATTAATAAAAATATGTATGTATTATCCGTCATTGCAGCGATATTTCTGCCGCTTGGATTTTTAACGGGATTACTTGGAATTAATGTTGGCGGTATTCCTGGAACTGACAGCCCTCATGCTTTTTATATTTTTTCGGGGTCACTGTTTTTCTTGGTCGTCATACAAGTTATTTTATTTAAAAAATGGAAATGGTTTTAGCAAGACATTGAATTTCTTATTGCAAAACTTCTATTACCGAAAGATGCCCTAAAATTGTAGACTCTCCAAAACTTGCTGGATGTAGTAAAAAAATGGTAAGAATTGGTGAAGAATAAAATGAGTGAAATTTGAAGATGCTTGAACACATCTCTTCACATTATCAATATCTTTAGCCACCTCATGGTCTGAACCACAAGCGGTTACCATTTGGATGTTTTAGTACCTATTTCTAGTATTTGTTAATAAATTAGTGACATCGAAATATTATTTTGTTACGGTAGATTTACATCTTAATTTATCACTTTTTACATGAATCAACGATTAATTTATAAATTATTATCTCTTATTTTATCGGCGTTCTTTATTGCGTTGTTTATTTTTTTACTGCCTTCAATATTACTATTGGTTGGTGCTTTAGTGTTATTTCTAGTTGCGTCGTCTTTGGTGGTAGCCTTTTTGATTAAAAAGAAGATTATCAAAACTAATGTCACTTATGTTAGGTCGACTCGTAGAAGTCGTGATCAAGCATTTGATGAAGAAAAGGAGATGATAGATGTTACGGATAGTAATAAAAATTAGACTATTCCCAGCCTATAATTTCATATCCTTGATGCGATAAGCATCTAGAAATATATCTTTGTTTAATTTGGTCTGGCTTTAATTTATTTTCAGCTAGGACACTTCCTCCCTTCGTGACTCCCCCTGCTCCGGCTCCAATGGCAGCACTTTTTGCGACTCTTGCAATGTCGCCCGTAAATAAGCCAAAGATCGCGCCAAATATGGCACCAATTCCAGCGCCTCTTACCCCCTCTTTTGCAGCTCTTCTTTTTTTGGAAGCAGCTAGATATTTTTCGGCTTTTTCATTGCAATTCTCAAAATCTTGGTCGGCCTTTTCTTCGCCGACAGTTTCGAATTTTGTGTTGGGTGCAAAAATTGGTTTATATGAACAAGATACTAGAGCAAAGGAAAGGAAAAGAATAAATAGTTTTTTCATGAAAATAATGTCGTTCATTCAATATATGGTTTTGTTTTAGGGCTACTTTAACAAAGAGTCCAGCGTAGTTTGTTATTATGTTTTTTGAAATTTGAACATAGTGTTCAAATTTTGTTTAAACCTAAATAAGCCTCCGTAAAACCACTAACCATTGCTAAAAAATCCATAACGAACACAAACCTTGCAACTAACTTTTCATTGCCCTATCTAGGTTAGCTGATATTTAAAATATAATACTCACATTTATGGATTTAAAAACTATTAGTACCAAGCAATTTATCAAAGAATCAGAAGCAATATCTAATATGATATCCTATCTTGATCAATATAGAACTGACTATGATAACATTATGGAAAGCGCCTATAAAATGGTTAATAAGGCAAGGGAATCTAAGTATCGTTTAAGTGTCGAAGCATTTTTAAATAAATATAATTTATCAACCAAAGAAGGGGTTGCACTCATGTGCTTAGCAGAGTCCTTACTGAGAATTCCAGATGCCAAAACCGCAGATACACTAATAGAATCAACCTTCAAAGGCACGGATTGGAAACAATATATTAATAAAAATGATGCATTTTATTTTAATGCCACAAGTTGGGGTATGCTACTTGAAGTGACCCCATTTTTTCAAAAAGTTTTACCTTTTAGGTTTGATTATTGTGTTGAGTTTAATTTTTGATATTTTTTGATCAATAAAAAACACCACCATGTAAATTTGTGTGATATCAAATATTTTTTATTCGTTATG
>JADHOZ010000003.1 GCA_016778745.1 Rickettsiales bacterium | reverse complement strand
ACCACTCTCATCTAAGAAATTATTTCTTATGGCGCTATTTGCAAAGTTATCTTTTGTTAAACTACCAGCGTTTGTAAATAACTCATGAAGCTGGTCGAAACATAAGGCACCACTCTCCACAGAAAGGTCTAACTCCGCAATCTTTTTTCGGAAATTTCTCAAAGAATCTCTTATGAATGTTTCCTTTTTGACAGCATCCTGTTTTTGCGTGATAAGATAATCCCTCACATTGCCAATACGAGTATAAACGGTTCCTTCCGGCTGAACCTTACCAACTGGCATACGCTTTAGGGTTAGTAATCTACCATAATTCCCAACAAAATCCTTCAATGCCGTAAATTGAGCCAATCCTTCATTTACCAAATCCGAGCTATTCTTACTTTGTTTCTGTTGCCATTGTCGAAATATTTTTTCTAATTCTTCATCACCCTTTACACCAGAATCTATAATACCTTGCCACTGTTCAAGTAAAGAATTAATTTGAACACTATTATAATGACCCGAACTAACCGCTTTTTTACTTTTAGCGCCCAATAATACGATAGCATCTAAGTAATTTGTCAATTGCTTGAAAACTTCATGCTCTAAATCAGATAATTCTGTAATCTTACGTTCTAGAACTTCGTCTCTTACATTAGTTATAATGCTCTTACTATCAGGAACTTCAAAGGCTTTTGTATGTTTATTATTTAAGGCTTGCAACTCCTGAAATGCAGTATGTAAGGATTCGACTTGATCTGTTATGGCAATATTGTTTAAAGAAGCAAAATTAAAACCATCTGTAGCAGTAATGACACCTTGATATTGTTCAACTTCATAAGAAAATACAGAGCCGGAATTTAAATCATTAATAATTTGAACTATCTTATCCAAATCATTTTGAACTCTTGTTTCATTACCTTGTAATGCCGCCCTCTTCCCACTAAGTCTAGTCCCAATATCTTTTACTAATGTTTTAATAACTTCATCATTTAAAATATCTGCAATATCTGGATTACCTTTAAAATCATTGATAAATTGTTGCAACTCATCTTTGCCAATCCCCTCGCCTAACTTAGAAATTATATTAGGAGTAAAATTGGCAACATTAATCACACCGTTATCGCTAAACAAATCGACTATTTCTTGCGTTAACTCCTCACTATTTGAGTTAAGAGAATCAATAGCATTTATTTTTTCATAAAATTTTACTAATATATCCCTTACGCCAACTCTGGAATTATATAATTCTAACGTCTTTTTATGACCGGCAAAATCAACATTAATAGTAGAATGATTTGAAGAAATAATATTGGCTTTATTAGCCTCCTCTAGCTTTGAATTTATTTCATCTTTTATCGTCTCTCGCAATGTTTCAAAGCTATTAAATCTATATTTTCCAGCTACTTCTGACAAACTATCTTCCTTATCAATAGCTTCTTTTGTACTCTCATCAAGCTTGGTAATACTATCTTCATCAACCCGTAATTTTGATCGTAAACGCCTTAAATATTGTTCACCTTTTTGATAATTGACATTATTACAGTCAAATTTCCTTAATATCGCATTAATATCAACAATGAGTTTTGCAACACGATTATATTTCTGGATTATTTGATCTTTCGCAACAATGTTGTCTTTATCAATATTTTTTAGCAAGTCTCCCTCAACATCAATGCCCAATGATCTAAATTCCCCAACCTTGCCTTTAGCATATTCCTTAAAATCTTTCACAATAGTATCAACAATGCTATGTCCTGGATTGGAATTTTTTGCATTATTCACACTTAGAGTTTTGTAGCGTTCCTTGATTTTCTTCTTTTCATTTTCTCTAGACTCCCTATTTTGCAATGAAGAATCGGCGACAGCCTTAACGTTGCGATCATAATCACTCGCCATCTTTGCTTCTGCAGTAATGGTAGCGGCATAGTCTGCTACCGAAGTTTTTTTCACCAACTCCCCTAGTGTTTGATCATCATTTACAGTAACACCATTATCAATATTGCAATATAAAGTATATTTATCATCTAAAGTAACTCTATCTAATTCGCTAACGGCAGCAGAAGAACGTTCAATTATTCTTTTATTAATTTCTAAAAATAATTCTAGATGTCGCAAAGACATTGAACTCTTTCTATCTTCATCACCCCTTGCGGCATCAAAACGCGCTTTGATATTTGCTTTAAATTCTTCCGTAATCTTACCATCATCACCTCTTTGAACTCTTCCAACTTTCTCTCTATAAGAAATCTGAGCTTTTTCTATTACTGTATTAAAAATAATATCTTTGTAACTTCGCGATAAATTATCGCTATCATCATCATTAAAGCCAGGTGGCAATAATTGAGTAGATCGTAATATATTATTAAGGAATTTATTTCTCTCATTTATTCCTTTTAAAGAGATTCGATATCTATTGTCAGGGGTTTTGTTGACATCCCCACCAAATGTATATGCTATTGTTTCAATTAATCTATTACCTGCACTATCACAAGAAATTTCAAACTCATCACCTCTTAAATGAGAAAATTTGATGCTATGATGCAATTTCTGCAATATAGTTTGAATTTCAACAACATATTGCGCCAACCAAGAATTATCAAAGGCGCTTAGAACACTCACATCATCTAAACTAGCTATACTAACATTTGCAACACCAAACGTTCCGTCATTTATTCTAGCGATGTGAGAGATGGCTCTGCCATAAGCTTTATTATCAGCAATTAACTGCTTGTTTCTAAAATCAGATGTAATGTCACCACTAACATCAACCTTATCCAAACCACCAGCAATATATGAGCGGATAAACAGATTTTGTGTTTGAAACTCTGATAATCTTTCATGATCTAGAAGTGTGTCGTGACAATATTGAGCAATCTTAGTTTGGAATGTGTTCCAAGACTGAAACGAAGCACTATCATCTATTATGTCAACACGTGCTCCTCGATCAAATATGTTGGAATTTCCCCTTCTGTTATCACTACCCGATGCACCCCCCGGTATAACTGGGCTGCCATGACGTTTTTTTATTCCAAGGGTAGAGGAATTAATAATTGCAACGCTACCATCATGCAAAGGAGCAATACATTCAATATTAGACGTTAAGTCATATCTTCCAAAAAAAACTCTGATTATCTTTTTAGATTTTTCAATATCCTCGCACATTGGCAATAACACAATCTGTGCGCCATGAGGATTTTTCATTAACACCGCATCATTAACACCATAAATAGCCAAAATATTATTATGTACCATTTCATCAACTTCATCAACTTCATCAACCTTACTAATATAACATCCAGAGGAATCACGCTCTCGGCTAATATCACCTTGCGCAACACTATCATCTTGCGTTCCTAAATAAACTTTTCTAAATCCTGCTGATGCCAAATCGGCGAAGTGAATCATATGCTGTTGCACATGACTATAATATCCATCGAAGCTTAAAGGTTTGTACTGATAATGTTGTACCTCACCTTCGGCTTGAATATAAATATCTTTTATAAGATCATCCGCAGGCGCAGGATCGCGCTGTCTTAAATATAACCCTGTGATGCCATAAAGCTCATCATCGCTACTATATTTTTCTCTTTTTTCATTTGGTTGACTTGGAGCAAGTGGTTTATAAGTATCAATTTTTTGTTGCAAAGCCAACATTTTATTTTGAACTCGCCCTTGAACGTGCTTTTTAAATTCCTGACTAATAGCTGGCAATTCTTCTATTTTTTCGCATTTAACCTTCATTAAAGGAAATAATCTTAACTGCAAAAATAATTCAAACCTCTGCTCTACCAAATTAGTAACATTTTCAGCAAATTGATCATTATCAAACTTCCCGTCTTCCATCTTATATTTCTTCAAACAAACCGACATATCATTATTTAGGAAATTCGCAAATAGATTTTCCATTTCCCGCGTCAAGGAAGTAACGTCTGTCATTTGCGCTAACTTAGCTTGTTTTAAGAATTCAGATCGATAAAAACAAAATTCGCGATATTTTTCCTCAATCAACACCGATTCTGCAACTTGCTTTTTTAAATTCTCTCTGTGCTTAGCAAATAATACCTCCCGTAATTGGTGAATCCTTTCTTGCGAATCTAAATATTTTCTTTGACCTTCTTCATCAAAATCAACCTTTTGTAAAGCCTCCTTAATATTTTTCTTATTGGCATTGATTAACGAAATTGTTTTACCTTCATCACCATTTCTACCACTTCTACCTTCGGCTTGCGCTGTTTCTCTTTCATTAAAGACTGACATTAAAATAGTGTAGAGACCTTCTTTTTTTGCATCCGCACTTACTCTAATATCAGTTCCTCGACCCGATATTGGGGTCGAAATAGTTACGACATTTTTACGACCAGCTTTTTTGATCTTTTTTTCCATTTCAATATCACTCTCTGATCCATCAATGATTTGCAACTCAATATCTTCGATGGCATTTTTACCAAGTTCTTGGTATAGAAGTTTTGCTTCTGCTACATTTTCACAAATAATGAGAACCGGCTGATTATTGACGCGATTGTGATTAATACCATGAGGGTTGGATGACTTAAATTTATCTTGGCCACTTAATATTTTGCGTAATTTAGTGAATTGTTTATCATTAAAAGGTAGCGTTTCATCTGTCTCTAAGCCGCCATCAATTAGAACAGATCCCATATCTTTTCGTTTCAGCAGTTGATGTGGCTGCACTTTAACAGCGTGGCTGATACCAAATTGATTGGAAATTAGCTCTAAATCTTCTTTCCTTCCCATAGTACCTGTAATACCCACAAAATTACCGCAATATTCAACCAACTGCTTTGGTGTACCGCTAGTGATGGCAACATTTTCTTTGTCCAGGATAAATCGGCCAATATTTTTACTTCTTTCTAACCTGGCATGCAATAAAGGATGAACCCCATCTCCCCACGTCGAAGAAAGATCTGGTTCGTTGGATGGTTTTTTCAATATTCTGGCACAATTATATGTCACGCCATCTAATAAAATTTGCTGAATCGTAAAGTCATTATCCTCAGTATAATGCGCCGCTTTTTTAGCCGAAGAAAGTAGTAAAGCTATTTTGTCATCGACTATTTTATCACTGCCAACGCAAATATTAAATTTAAAGTAACTAAATAAATCTTCATATTCTCGCTCCAACTTTTCCTTAAACTCCGAGACTATTCTACTATTTGGCTCTCCTCCAGATAAAATTCTGTCAATACGCTCTGCATTGTTATCATAAAAATCATTTACAAAATAATAAAATTCCCTTAAGTCATCACCCCCACTACCGTTAACAGATAAACGCCACAATGTTTTATTATCTAGTAGTGTATCTGTTTCATCAGAAAGCCAGGATCTATCACCTATATCAACATCTAGCTCTTCGCCGGACAGTCTATTTTTACTAAGAAAAAAGTAAAAATTACTCGCAGTAGAGTGGTAAATTCTACCTTTTTCATATTTAACATCTTCTTCATCGCCATTTGGATTGACGCCTTTATTATCAATATAATGAGATTTTAAGCCTAAATAGCTGTAGAAGTTCTGATTTTCTCTGAAATCTCGTTTTGACAACACGTCTGTAGACGACGTTACGTGAGATGCTTTGCCATTAAGTGCTTGGAAAGATACATAAATTGACGACAACAAACTTTTCCCCTGCCCCGTACTAATTTCTGCCATTATTTTAGAAAAATTCTCATTCGCAGCTTGACTATCTTGTGCCGTCACAAAATAAATCAGTGGCAATAATTGTGTCGTATATGGATATTTTCCATGCACTCTTCGATAAGATTCACGAAGAAGTGCTAACATATCCAACTTACAAGCAATAGATTCTTTTTTACTTATTTGCTCTGATTTTAGCTTATTAACATTATCTTGAATTCGCACCATCAAATCTGATTTACCAAGCACAAAATACTGATATTTTTTAGCATCGACAACCGATAAATGCTCTTTGATACTTTGCGATATTTCCGGATTGCCTATTAATGTATCGATATAATTGGCTAAGTCTGTCTTAGAGTCGTCAAATTGTTCAAGCTCTATAAAATCAATATTCAAATTTGGATCTCTATCAAGATCAACAAATATCTGATTATTCTCAAATTGTTTAACTAATGTTAAGGCTTGTTCTACGGAAGCACTGCGTAGCTCGTCTGATAAGGAATCTATCAAATTTATGACCTTATCGCCTAACTTTTCAACAACTAAACGCTTAAATAATACTCTGTTAGAAATATTGACATTTTGATAAAAAATACCATTCACAAATGTTAAAACTCTATCTTTATAATTACCAAGTCCTGAACTATTTTGAATAGCATTCTTAATTTTTAAATATATCGCATCCACTTTTACATCATAATGCATGATGTGTTTAACTGTCTCATCGTCGGAAACATAGCGATCCAAGACTTCTAATTCCTTTCCTTTGCAATTATCAATTACTTTTTTTGCTCTTAAGAATAATATTTCAACATCGCCATTTGAATTCCAAAAAGTTTCTAAATTTTGCGTAAATAAATCTTTGATATCCTTAATATAAACATTGCCAGGAAGGCTTCTAATGTGAGAACTTTTAAATATTTCTTCAATCTTCTTCACACATTCCAGCGCAACATCATCGTCATATTCCAAAAGTTGATTCAATAAATCATAAAATCGTCTCTTATAAAAATTAGCATAATTTCTAATTTTATGCCCTACTATTGCATCATCTAAACCCGGAAATTTCTTTACTAGATTTTCATCTTCACTTGCCACGTAGAGTTGATCGTCTATTGCATCAATAACAGATATCACCTCTTTGAAACTTTTTAAAAAATCTTTATATTTAAATCCTTTATTATGCGCCAATATCTTTTTGTGTACGGATGATAAGAATTCTTTATCAACATCTAAAAACCTGCCAGAATTAATCGCCACAAGATCACTTATTTGTTTTTTGCGAATAGTAATATCATCTGATAATTCAGAGATTGGCAAGGCTCTCTTTTTATTATTAAATTTATAAATAATAACCGCATCCTTATGTTTTATGGCGTTAGCAATATTGTTTTTAAAATCTATGATTGTCATCTCGCCCAACCTCTCACAATATTTCCTCAGATCAGCGCATCTAACATAATGTTGATGACCAGATACAAAAAATCCTATCACATCATCACTATCAACTTCCTTTAAAACATCTATACTGATATGAGTGCCAAAATCATCAATATCATAAACTATCTGCGATACTTCCTTTGATGACGTAATTGGCAATTTTAAACTGACTAACAATACATCATTATTTAGCAATTTTTGCTTAGACCATCTTTTAAATTTACGTGATCCAACTTCATAAGCGAATCTGATTTTATTTTCTTCTCCTTCTTTTAAAGGTCTCGCTTTGATATTATATTGATTAACATGTTTTTTACTTGAAATTTTATCAATCAGATTTTGATTAACATCGACAATCAATCCTAAACCAGAAGAAGAATGTGTTCCAGTAAAAGCAACCATATTGGGCTTATGGGAGTCAACAGCCAATAAATCTAGCATACCTGTTTTAACATCATCACTGACAAACTCATTATCAACAATATTAAGTAGGAATTTTTTAACAGCTTCATCACCGACAAGTTTATCTGTAATCTTTTGATTAAAACGTAGCGATGCATATTTTTCGAACAAGTTAAGAGAAAAATCTCGCGAACACACATCTAAAAACTCACCGAGGTAGTGTAAAAACTTAATTTTGTCATCACCCTTTTGATATTGATCAAATCTACCACCATAAAAGGCACCAATTAATACTGGCGCATCACTAGGAAATTTATGATATAATTTGGCAAGCACTTTGAAAGACGTAGCATATATTTGTTGCCTTGATGATACTGAAACATTATATTTTTTAATCACTCCATCTCTATCGTCACGGTAATCAAAAGCCAAAAACTTCTTAAAAAAACCATCGATATTTTTTTCAACATCTCTCAATAATCTCTCTTCTTTCAGTTTTACTTTTTTATCACCAATAAAAACCCTTAAAAAATCAATTCTAAATGCCGTATCAAACTCATTTAAGAAATTCAGATATTTTGCTCCCATTCTTGAACGAGCACCGCTTTCATTCTTCAGCTCTAACGTAAATGACCAATCGTTAGTCTTTCGTTTGTAATATGCATCAATAACGCGTAAATCTTCCCCTTCTTGAAATTGCAACTTAATATGATCAAGCGAGAAATAATCATAATTAAATCCTACTAATTCACTAGATTCAATATATGGATATGAACCTAAATTATTATAATTTAAAGTTTTAAAGTCATCGAAAGGAATTAATGAATCTGGCGTTTTCAGCTTTGGATGAACTAAATCCCCCTCAGGATGAACCAAACCTCCAACAATTTCACTCCAGGGTACATCCGTTATATTTTGGTGATCCTCTTCACTTTTTTTCAATAACGTCGCGGCTAAGAATTTTTTATGATAATCATCTCTTTCAAATCTATCATCTAAAGGAGGCAATTGAATAGCACTACAAATCTCGCTAAAACTATAATTGCGACCGGCAGTATGTGTTACTAAATTTTCAATAATACGCGAGAAATAACGCCAATCCGGCTGAATAGAAACAATATCAGAGATATTTTTAGCAAAGTCCGCCTTTTGCTCAGGGTCTAATGGCGCATATAATTTTGCCAGTCTAGCAATATCAGTAAATGAAGGTCTGAGGCTCTTTAATTGGTTAACAATATCACAAAATACATCCAAATCCTCTACGCCGTTTAAATTACTTACCAGATTT
The DNA here is from genome assembly GCA_016778745.1 of Rickettsiales bacterium. Lineage (GTDB taxonomy): Bacteria > Pseudomonadota > Alphaproteobacteria > Rickettsiales > UBA1997 > JADHOZ01. The sequence goes on along the minus strand of JADHOZ010000003.1, from coordinate 31,735 downwards.
AACCCTTGCTCATAATGCTTTACCTTAAAGTCAAGAAATAGTTTTATAATCCTAAGACCTTTTTTAGGATCCAAACCAACTCCAAAATCACCAATAAAAGCCTTGGCATTTTCATAGCTCACTTTAAATTCATTGACTCTGTCTTGCACTGGGGTCACTACATATCGCAAAAATAATATTGTTGCTTTTTGAAGGTCTTTGTCTTCCACATCGTGTTTAGCCAAATTATTAGCTAAGAATCGAAACAAAGATTTCTCTGAAACCAAATATGATATTTTGTCGTCATATTCACCAATGCCAACTTCACTGCCGTCAATTGCTAAAGCAGCATCAAAATTAATCAATCCGTCACAATAAAGAGCGTGATACATACCATGTTCGGCCAAGGATATCTTACCTTGTAGCATCTCATTAAAGATCCTTTGTTTTAAACCCTGTGGACTTTCTCTTGCTACCTCACACACTCCTTCCTTATCTACATATTTCAATATCTCTAATATTCTGTAACTTAGAGCTCTAAGATCTTCTTTTTGTTTAATTGCTGGCACAATATCATCTTGAATTACCACGCCGTGACCATGTAGCTTATCTTTTAATGTTAAAAATGATTCTACCAATAAAATAGCATTAGCACGCGGAGCAACCTCAAGATTATTTTTTAATAGATGAAGCAATAGATTAAATTCACTTTGCGAAATATTTTTTACCTTGTTTAAGACTTCTAAAAACTTAGATTCAGGAACAATATCAATTTCTTCCTCTGCTAAATCTCGAAATAAATTTGTGTGTAAAAGCTCCGCAAATTCATCACTCCCTTCATTTCTCAAAGAAATATCTGCAACAATCTCATTAACTAGGTCATTAATCTCTTTTTTATATGCAGCACCTGGTTCATCACATAAAACAGAATCAATATCAGCAAAATCCATTATAAAGGCACTATCTTTCGTTCTTCTAGTAATATCAAAATCCAAAATTATTTTATTATCTAACAGATTTCTTGCCATATAAAAACCTTGTGGCAAACGCCTTAAGTTTAAACCACCAGCAAACCTACCATCCACTTTATGTTTTAATAACATTAACGCAGCCTTTTTTGTCATCTTGTCAATTCTAAAATCATCATTTGATAGTTTTTTACTTTGATCATTAAAAGCGGCACTACCACCAGTGATTTCGTCCCAAATATCTTGTATTGATTCTTTTGGTAATTGAGAAATTGTTTTAGGCACAGCAAAATAAGCTCTATCTTTTGAAGAAAGGGCCATTCTCAAGGCAATATTTTCTTTAGATACCAAATCTTCATCTTCAAAACTTACTCCTTCTTCAACCTTATCACTATAATCTTCAATCTCATTTTGATCAACATAGACTTCCATCTCTTGCTCTTGCTCCTGATCTTCATGAACCTCGGCTTCTTCTGAGTAAGAAGCCGAGCCAAATAAAAATTGATGTCCTTTTGAATAATGTTTTTCATCTGGATCTTCGCCTTCCGGTTCAATCTTTCGATAAATATTTAAATCATCTGGATCTGTTAATTTAGCCTGAATTCGTCGCTGTTTAACTGCACTCACTCTTGCTTTTTCTTTAGTAACGACAGACTCGTCACTTTGATAACAATATTCAAAGGAAACCTCTACCCCTACATCGAGTAATGCCGCATCTAAAATTTCTCCAAAAATCTTTGCATCGATGCCTATTTGGTTTAACTTACCAAAACCAGAATTGATACGCAACTTTCTAACACCAAGAGCATCGAAACCAGCAAGAGTCTCGGATAACCTCTTTTGAAATTCAGCAATGTCACTAACACCATCCATTAAGAAATCATTACAATTTATCACAAGCTGAGCAATTGGAAAAGGGCGACCTTTTAAATCTAAATAATCATCTTTATCGGAAATTCTTCGTTTTAATTCATCAAGCGCCCATCGAAAATCACTACCATCAGCTAGAGATAAGTGCAGTGAATTAGCACTGATGTTTTTTCCCGAGGCAATAATTTCTTCAAAGATAGGAACGATGGCACTTGCATCCAAATAATCATCACCCTCACCCCAACCAAGATCAAGATTTGGTGTGATGTAAATGTCACGCTCATCTTTTAATAGAGATTTTTCATAAGCATGCTCTAATAGCTTTTTATAAATCACATCAATATCGTCAACCTCCTGATTTTTTGCCCTCAGAGAAAGAATCGAAGCAGCTAGCGATTTATATTTTGGATTCCGACAATATTTTGCAAATTTCTCCGTATAATCGGGGTTTTGAATGATCGAGATTAACTCAGCTTCTGCCGCTTTATTGATATTAATAAATGATCGCGTTTTTATATTTTTTTGCGCATCACGAGAATCATAATCAAAATGATCATCATCAAGATAATCAATATATCTAATATCAACCCTAGGAAAACGATTGATAATATCTAACAATTTATTTTGCTGGCTTTCATTCAAAGAATTAAAGCCAATCTCAACATATCTAATTCCTTGATATTCGTATTCTTGTCGACCCGTAACAAGACCTCGCAATTCGTCATCATCATTAATGGCCGCGATGGATTCTTCCTCTAAAACCACATCAAATAAAACTACTTTTCCAATTACAGATTCTCTATCATCACTACTTAGCGGAAGCTCGTAGAATTTTGAAACACGCACATTATCGCTCAAATTAACATAAATATCAGCACTCCGATCACCCATGACCTTTTGTGAATTTCGTAAAATCCCTCTTTTTTCTTTTTTATTGATACTCGCTATTTGTGTTTTTAATAGCGCAAAGCCAAACTCGTCTCGATTCGTAAAACTATCATAAAAATCTCTATAATAACTCTTAAATTTTCTCTCAACCTCACTTCTATCCCGTCTATTTTCCCTATCCACAATATCATAGGAACTGAATCTTTTTAAATCATATTCTAAAATATATTGATGTATCGGGGAACCTAAAAATCTCAGATCATCACCATAGTTAACACGTTTTGAAGCGCCCTTCAATTCCGTTTTTATCGAATATACGATCTTCGAGTCAGATAAATCAATTTTTTCAAGAAAATCAAAGTCATGAATATTAACGCCATATTGCTTAAAATAATCCTTAACATCAAAATTGGGATCCGCCAAAAGATCATTTATTTCTGCAACACATTTATGATACTCACCCCAATCCGCTCCATATTGTCTTGACCTATATTCATGCCTTTCATCCATAATAATAAAAAGAAAATACAACATCTTGGCATTATATTGCTCTTTAAAAACCCTATCATATTCTGCCTGACAATGGTTAAAAACCTCATCAATATTACAAGCATTAACCAGTTCTCCATCAAACCCGCTTTTTATTGTTTCAAAAGAACGAACCACACCTATATTTTCAGTAACTACATCTCCTGCCTCGTGCTTAACATCCTCGGATCCCGCATTAAACCAACCAATTTCTTGCAAATTACTTTGTAAATAATCACAAAAGAATCCCTTGATTTTTGCTTTCACATCGTCACCAATCTCCGCGTCAGCAAAAGTATTCCCTAAAATTCCTCGCGCTTCCTCGATAGATAACTTATTGGCAACAATAAATTGAAAAATATGATCCAAATCTTCTTGTTCAATCCTAATATCTGCATCTGCTCTTTTTCGTTTAATAAAATCCGTAAACACCAACGACTTGTGATATCGACTTGCCACCTCGTCCAAAACACCATTCGCATCAAATATTTTCAATTTTTCATCTAAAGTCTGCAAAAACTCTTTAACATCTTTATTTAAACTTCTAAACAAGCATTGATAGATCGCAACCATCATGGAAGGATCTCGATAATACTCATAATATTTTCCTGACTGCTTACTTTTTAGCTTACGAGGATTTTTTGTATCAAATTCAAATTCTATTTGATTCAGATCAGTCGTTGCCAATGCGCCAATATCAAGTACCGCCATCTCGCGTAACATACGCGCCCTGGAGCCGCCATTTTTATATTCTTCTATCTTGTTTTTTAATTGACTTTCTCCAGGCACTTAGGACAACATAAATAAAATTTTCAATAACTAAATAAACGCTAAAAAATCTTACAACGACAATAAAATAAATCCACTAAAATGATCAGATTATTTTATGAGCCAAATATCACCCAACTACACCATAAAAATAACACGATTTTTGACATTTCTTGCAGGTACCTGCAAGAAATTAGGCATCTAAAATAAAGGCTCCAAAGCATCTACTCTTAAAGATAGACTAAAATAAACTCTCCACCCATCTTTCATCATATTTCCCCCTCAAATACCCAATTTTTGCCTGCAATTTTTCATCAATAATTGCTGCTTCAACATAAAGTTCGTAGCAAGATTTTTCACTCTTATCAATCACCTCAAGACCATCAACATTAATAATTTTTAACGGCAATTTTGCACTAAATTCTTTCGGCAATTCCCGATCAATTTTACTCACATAATTAAAAAATATTTTCGGCTCAGCCAAACCAACCAATCTCTCCTCTTTTTTCAAAAAGCGAAGCGGCAAATAATTAAGTGACCTGCTTGGAATATTTTTTAATTTATCCTTCAAATAACCAAAAAGATCACCTTGATTTTGTTTGATGCGAACCGGAAAAACCGTATTAAACCACCCAACCGTTTTACTAATCTTAACGCCGTCCAAAAACTGATCTCGCCCATGAAAACAAGTATTAAGCACCAAATCCTGACCAAATATTTCAAAATAGCGATTAGCAAATTTAGCCAACAAAACCTCGTGCAGCGACACATCATGTTGCGCCGCCAACTGAATCAGTTCTTTTGTACGTTTCTTATCCAAACTCACATTTCTAAAATCCATGTCGCTTTCCTTCACATCAATCTCATCTTGACTCGGCCCCAACTCACCAACCCAATAATCAATTTCACTGTCAAAATCACCTTCAAGATGCCTATTCAAAGCCGCCAAATAATCACTCACCGAAGACGTCTTGTAACTAAATTCAAACGTCTGACCTTGCATTTTCGCCATAAAATTCATCATCAAATCTTCCAAAATGATCCTCATTGACCTCATGTCAAGCAACAAATGATGCACCATCAACGCAATCCTTGCATGTTTTTTAAACTTCAAATACACAGCCTTAATCAAAGGCGCTTTGCCAAGATCAAAACTCGCTAATTCCTTATTTAAAATTTCTCTGGTTAACTCATCATCCAAATTCTTATCACCTAAATCATGGACATTCACAACCGCATCAATTGAGCCATGATTATTACCAACCCACTTACCATTAATTTTTTCAAACGACACACGAAGTGAATCATGATGATCCATCACCTCTTTTAAAGACTCTCTAAATTTAGCAACATCAATCTCTCTTTTCGATTCGACCACCACGCACCTACTCCACTGATCTGGCTTTGCAAAACCATCCTCAAAAAACTTAATCTGGCGTGGCAAAAGCCCAATTTGTCCTTCAACCATTTCCTGATTAAATTTATTGATTGGCTTGTCAGAAGCATTTTCTAATAAAGCAGCTATTGTCGGGTTTTTAAACATCACCCTACTATCCAAATAAATCCCTTGTCTCTCAGCCAGACATTCAAGCTCAATAATCATCAACGAATCCCCGCCAAGCTCAAAAAAATTACTATTAATGCCAACCACATCCAAATCAACTCGCAAAACATCCGACCAAATCTTGGCCATCATTTTTTCTTTATCAGTTTTCGCCTTAATAATCTCCCTACTTACCACCACATCTAAAATTTTATCTTTAGCAATATTTTGCACCAATTTCTTATTAATCTTACCACTATCCAATTTTGGCAATTCATCAAATCTAACCAAAAATTGCACCACCATGTAAGATGGCAAAAATTTTGACAAATACTTCTTAATATCCTCATCACTCACATCACCACTTACAACAACAGCCGCAACAAGTTGACTATTTTCATTTACAAAAACAACCACCTCTTCTATTTCCAAAATATCTAACAATATTGACTCAATTTCACCAATCTCAATACGATAACCTCTAATTTTCACCTGCGAATCAATGCGCCCATAATATTGAACCTCCAAATTATCGCTAAAACTCACCAAATCCCCTGTGCGATATAATTTGCCTTTCCCGTAAGGACTATCCACAAACCGATCCTTCGTCAACTGATCTTGATGTAAATAACCAAGCGCCAACGCATCACCACCAATACACAGCTCGCCAACCGCATTTTTGGGCTGCATCTTTAATTTGTCATTTAAAACATACAATCGACTATTATCAATTGCCTTACCAATCGTAATTTTATCACCCTTTAAAACCTTCTTAACAGACGCATAAATAACAGCCTCGGTCGGTCCATAAACATTATACAAACTACCTTGCGCACCATATTTGTAATATTGCTCAACCAATTCCCGACTCATCGCCTCACCCGCACTCAACAAATATCTAAATGGCAAATCCCTCTCAACCGCCTTTAACAACGCCAAAATAGCTGAAGGAACCATACAAGCAGCCTTTATCTGATGTTCTTCAATCAAATCTGCCTGGTAACGAAAATCTTTGCGTTTTTCTTCATCTAAAATCACCAATGTTGCACCACTTAAAAGTGGCCAAAATATCTCCGCCACACTCACATCAAAAGAATAGCTAGTACTTTGCAACACCTTATCTTTAGCACGAAGTGGAAATTCCTTCTTCAACCAATTAATACGCGCCACCACCTTATCTTGCTCAACCAACACACCCTTTGGCTTTCCGGTAGAGCCAGAAGTGTAAATAACATAAGCCAATTCACTTTTCCTTACCTCAAATGCATCGTCACTTAAATTTAAATCACCAAGAACAATATTTGCTACACCCACAGCAATCCTTTGCAAAGAAACTAAAGTCAAAACCCCACTATCTTCAATAATAGTGTTAATCCTCTCAATTGGCGTTTCCTCCCCAATTGGAATGTAAGCAAATCCAGCCTTTAAAACCGCCAATATCGCCACTATCCTCTCTACCGAGTAAGGTAAAGCCAAGGCAATAAATCTCTCACTTTGCACAACATTCTGCGCTAAATATTTTGCCAATGAATCCGATCTTTTATCAAGCTCTCGGTAAGAAATCCTTTGATCGTTAAATATCAACGCATCAACATCATAGTTATTTGCAACCGCTTTCTTAAATTCACTAATAATATCAAGACCGACAAACTTTTCTCTCAACCCTTCACTAACATTTTCTAAAACCAAATCAATATCACCAATCGATCTATCCGGATCATCCACCATCCCTTCCAAAAGAGTCACAAAATTTTGCGCCATATCGGCTATTTGACTCTCATCAAATATCTCTTTTAAATATTCAAACCAAAATGAAATCCCATCTTCTCTCACCTCATAAATCAACGACAAATCATCTTTAATCTCAATAGTTTCATTATCCAGCGACGTTGATTTAATATTTTCCAATTCTAAATTTTGCAATCTAGACACGGTCTGAGCCATCGAAACATTAAACATCTGACCATCAAAACTAGTATCACTGCGCCTCTTGCTTCTAATAATATCAATAGATGGCAAATATTGAAATTCCTTATCCAACTTCCTTTGCTCGTGAGACTTCCTAACCAAATCATTAAAACTATCTCCCTTATCAAACCCAATCTTCAAAGGCAAAACATTAACATAAAACCCAAAAGCATTACGATAACCAGCCGGCCTTAAATTCACTGGATATCCAATCACCATATCCTCAGGTGCATAATATCTCGAAATAAAGGCCGCTAAACTAGCCGAAATCACCGAAAAAAACCCTGTCTTATTCGCCCTAGCAATCTTTTTTAAACGCGCAAACACTTCAACACTCGCATCAAATTTAAACCTCGATCCCAAATTTGACTGCCTATGACAAGGTTTATTCCCAATATCAACCTTATGCGTCACATTTGCCAAACTACTCGCCCAATATTCATAAGCCTCATCATATTTTTCTTGCGGAAATTTTTCATCGCAAAGCTTTAAATAATCAACCCACGAAACACCTTCATAAGAAAAATTTTCTTTTAAATATGCTTTGCCATGATTGTAACAAGCCGACAAACTTTGTAAAAACATCACCGCCGACACACCATCCGAGATCAAATGCGGCACGACGCCAATAAAATAAAATTTATTTTTAGCCGTTTTAACCAAATGCGCATTCACCAACGGATATTCATCCAAAGGAATCGGCTTCAGCCTAATATCATCAAGAAACTTAATGGCTTTTTTTCTTAATAAATCACTTTCAATATCACCTTCGGAAAAATCAGTAAATGGCAGCTCATATTTTTCATCACCAAAAGCCAAATAAGGCTTTAAATCTTCTTCAACTAAATAAGCTCTCAACATATCAAAATGCTCAACTGCATTATTGGCAGCCTGCTTAAATCTCTCAACATCCAACTCCCCTTCCATCTCAACTTGCACGCAAGTATTGTAGGAAATATCGTTGGCGTTTCTTTTCCATTCAACCCAAAGACCTTGCTGTTGTCGGGTTAGCGGATAAATATTAGTCATTTACAATTAACTCTATTATTTCTTCACGCGGTAAATACTCAATATCCACCCTTTCACTATTAAAACAAAGCTTAGTAATACTCAAAGTACATACGCTAGGTCTTTCAACCATCACAGAATAATCCTCACAACCCTTAACTTGCAACACATTAAATAAAGGAAGATCTCCAACAAATTTCCTACCACCCTTATTCCAATCATTAAACCTTTCATAACGCCATTGTTGAATTTCTTTCGTTTTAAGAGATGAAGATGTCAAAACAAAATAGTCCTCCAACACCAAATCTTCTTTCGACAAAATAGAACCATTCCAATCAAATCGACAAATTCTAACACCATCAAACAACACCAAAGAAAAGGGCATAAAGCACCCCAAATCCATTTTACCAACGCAAGAAACGCAGCTCTCAAATCTCCCCTCAGCCAAAACCTTCAAAACAATCTCACCCCTACTTTTCTTGTTATCAACCTCACACTCATCATAACGATTTAACAAAAACCCAGACACATTATTTTTATTAACACCAATCCAAGTACCACCAGATCGCACATCCACCGGAGACGAAACCCCACCTTCAAACTCCCTAGGAGCTTCCTCAAAACGCACCTTAGCATCATCACGATTCATCACCGCAATAGCGTTATCATCTTGTTTTAAAATCAATAACGTACACATAAAAACAACTATCCTCTTTCATAAATAACAGTCGACATATTCTTGCCAAAATCCTTATCGACCACAACCCCATTTTTTTCTAAGATAAACTTAATCGTCGCCAAATGATGAACGCCGTGTAAAACAATATCCCAAAATTCCCGTTCAAAACTAGATTTTAACCTAACCTTCATACCATCTTCATTCGCCGTTTCACTAACCTCAACCTCATTTTTCACATCACCATCAAACTCTTTTATCAACCAAAATATCCTGTCAAATTCTTGCACACATAATTCTGGATTCGTTTCTAACGCTGATTGCCTTCTTCTATTATCGTAATCAATCTCCCCAAACTCAAACCCCTCAACAACGCAATTAGCTCTATCCAAAACATGTCTAACATGAGCCCCCAACGAAGAAGAATGATGACAATCTTTACAAAAAACATCGACCCCAATAGCAAGAATCATCTTTTTATATTGATCAAAAACATCACCAATACTGTTAACCAAATGATTCCTTTCCAACATGACATTCTCCAAATTAAATGGCACTGCCTCCGCCAAGAGCCTTATAAATATTAACCAAACTCACAAAATAATCCTTTTCTGACTGTAAATACGCTCTTTTGGCCTCTAAATACCCTAATCTAGCTTCCAAAACATCAATTTTACTTGCCAAACCATATTGTTTATTCTTTTTAGTAATATTAAGTAATCTCTCCTTAGATTTTAGAATATTACCATATGATTTCGTCTGAAAAGCCAATGTTTTTCTAAGTTGCAAAGCATTTAGTGTCTCTTCAAAAGCATTTTGAATCACCTGCTCATATTTCACAACTTCGACATTTTTTCTTAATTTTGCAATATCTAATGTTGCCTGATTTCTACCAGCATTAAAAATTGGCACATTAATTTGTGGCATAAAATTCCAAGTACTTGAGTCAAATAAATTTTCAAACTCCACCGATGTATAACCATAATCCCCACTCAAAGTAATTGACGGAAAAAACGCAGCCCTAGATGCTCCAATCAAAGCATTAGCCGATCTTAAATTATGCTCTGCTTGTTGAATATCTGGCCTTTGTAATAGCGTTTTTGACACTACAAATTCTAACAATTCTTCTCTCGCCTTCACTCGCAAAATCCTAATATTTTCATCCGGTAATAAATCCCTATCATAAGAGGCCATCAAATTAAGCAACTGATTCTCATCTTCCAAAACTCGATTTTTATAATCTTCATAATTAATTTTAACATTCTCAAGCTCAATTCTCGCGGCAATTTCTTCTGTCACCTTTGACACACCATTATTATATCTCTTACGAATCAAATCATATCGCAATTCCTGCAACGCAACACTAGATTTCAACATAAGCAAAAGCTCCCTATCCAAAATCAAATTTAAATAACTGTCCACCGCCTCTGATATCAAAGAAAGCTGTATTGATTTTCTTGCTTCTTGACTCGCTAAATAATCTTCCAAAGCTGATGACTTCAAACTTCGCAGTCGACCAAAAAAGTCCAACTCATAAGAAAGTGACGCCAAATTTACATTATATTGCCTAGAAGCAGCAAAGCGACTAAAGCTTCCCGGCAATTTTCTTCTAGTGTATGATGCCCCAGCATTAATATTAGGCAATAAATCAGATATCCTGATTGCATGATTTTTCTTCGCAACACCGATATTTAAATCCCCAATTTTTAAATCACGATTATTCTTTAAAACAATATCAATCACCCTCTTCAAATCATAACTACCGAAAAATTCCTGCCACGAAACCTCACTCACCCTAACACTACCTTTCTCAAATTCTTTCAAATTAACATCAACCTGTGGCGCCTCATATTTTGGTTCAAGACTACAAGACAAAACAAACAATAATAATCCAATTGCTAATATTCTCACTTTTTACCTCCCAATTTCTGCATCACCACAAAAAACATTGGCACAAATAAAGTAGCCACAAATGTCGCCATCAACATTCCACCAATAATACCAATACTAATCGCCTTCTGACTAGCTGATCCAGCACCGGTAGATGTTGCCAATGGTATGATACCAAGTAAAAACGCCATTGAAGTCATTAAAATAGGTCTAAATCTTAATGTTGCCGCTCTTAACACCGCATCCACCAACTCAACACCTTGCTTCGTTAAATCACGGGCAAATTCAACAATCAAAATAGCATTTTTAGCAGACAAACCAATAGTAGTTAACAGCCCAATTTGAAAATAAACATCATTATTCATACCACATAACTTAGCCATTACCACAGATCCTAATACTCCAAAAGGCACTACCATAATCACCGAAAAAGGAATTGTCCAACTCTCATACAAAGCCGCCAAAGACAAAAACACCACTAAAATAGAGATCGCATATAATATCAATGTCCTAGACCCCAGTCTCTTTTCTTCATAAGAAATACCACTCCAAAAATGATCAACTCCATCTGGTAATTCACTAATCAACGCCTCCATTTTAGCAATTGCTTCTCCAGAGCTAACACCATCGGCACCAGATCCCTTAATACTGGCAGATGAAAACCCAGCAAATCTTTCCAACTTTGGCGAACCATAACTCCATTTACCCTTAGCAAAATTAGTCAATTGCACCATTTGTGAATCTTTATTTTTAATATACCATTTTGATAAATCATCCGGCATCATTCGATATTTATCTAACCCTTGCAAATAAACCTTTTTCACCCTGCCCTTATCAATAAAATCATTCACATAAAGTGAACCCCAACCTACTTGCAATACGTCATTAACATCGCTAACACTCACTCCCAAACTCATCGCTTTCTTATCATCAATATCAATTTGATATTCTGCTACATCTTCAAGTCCCTCTGGCCTAACCCCAGCCAATATTTCACTTAAACTTGCTTTTTCAAGAAGCTGGTTTCGAGCTTCCATCAAAAAGTTATGCCCCTTACCAGATCGATCCAAAAGCTGCAAATCAAATCCAGAAGTAGTACCAAGTTCCCTTATTGGTGGTGGAGAAAATGTAAATACCAACGCATCTTTAACCTCTTGCAAACTAGTAAAAGCTCTATTTGATATTGCTTCGACAGAATTTTCTGATCCCTTCCTTTTTTCCCATTCTTTCAAGCCAACAAAACCAAATCCAACATTTTGCGCTCTACCTGCAAAACTAAAACCAGCTACCGTAAATAAATGATCCACATTATCTTTCTCAACATCCAAAAAATAATCCTCAACTTTCTTCAAGCTGTCCAAACTTCTATCAATAGTCGCGCCAGCAGGAGATTTAGTCATGAGATACATGGTCCCTTGATCTTCACTTGGCAAAAACGCCGTTGGCAAAATTCTAAATACCAACACCAACAAAATAATCACCACACCATATATCACGAAGCCCTTTTTCTTATTATCAATAATATGCTGACAATAGGTAACATAGACTTCCCGAAATTTTTCTAATTTCTGATTAAAAATCTGTAAAACCTTAAATTTAACCCCCTTTTCATGCTCTTCCTTATTTTGCAAAATAGTTGCACATAAAGAGGGAGATAGAATCAATGCCACCAAAACCGACAAAGCCATCGCCACAACAATCGTCACTGAAAATTGCTGATAAATCTTACCCGTCAACCCTCCAAAAAACGCCATTGGCACAAACACAGCAGATAACACCAAAGCAATCCCAATCAAAGCCGACGTAATTTGTTTCATCGACAATTTAGTTGCCTGTCTCGGATCCATATTTTCTTCATGAATTACCCTCTCAACATTTTCTACCACCACAATTGCATCATCCACCAACAACCCAATTACTAATACAACTGCAAACATTGTTAACGTATTAATCGTAAAACCAAAAGCATTTAAAACCGCAAACGTCCCAAGCAAAACAACGGGAATAGCAATTGTTGGCACCAAAGTTGCTCTAAAATTTTGTAAAAACAACAACATCACCAAAAACACCAAACAAACCGCTTCAAATAAAGTCTTAACCACACCTTTAATTGACAATTTAATGAAAGGTGTTGAATCATAAGGATACACAACCCCAACTCCTTTCGGCAAAAATTTCTCGATTTCCGACACTCTTTTTTTAATTAAATCTGCTGTTTCCAACGCATTAGCGCCACTTGCCAACACAACCGCCATACCTGACGCCGGGTGCCGCTTATATCTAGCAACAGTACTATATTTATCCGAACCAAGCTCAACCGTTGCAACATCACCTAACGTAATAATTGAACCATCCTCTTTAGCCCTAATAATAATATTATTAAATGCAGCAACATCATGTAATTTCGACTTAGAATTAATAACAGCATTAATTTGTTGCCCATCAACAGCAGGCAGCCCACCCAATTGACCCGTACTCACATCAATATTTTGCTCTCTTATCGCACTAACAACCTCAGAAATATTTAGTGAATAAGTAAATAATTTTATCGGATCCACCCAAATTCTCATCGCCTTTGGATTACCAAAAACAATAACATTTCCTACACCATCAATCCTGGCAATAGAATCTTTTAAATCACTTAATAAAATATCACCCAGATCTGCCTGATTAAATCTATCATCTTTTGAATAAAGAGCGACAACCAACAAAAAATTATTATTTGCTTTATTAATCCTCACACCCTGTTGTTGCACCTCAATAGGAAGTAATGGCATTGCTGCCTGCAACTTATTTTGTACCTGCACTTGCGCAATATTGACATCTGCCTCTGGTTCAAATGTCAAAACGACTTTCACATTACCGTCCGAATCGCTGCTTGATTCAAAATAACGTAAATAATCAATTCCCGATAGATTTTGCTCAATAATTTGCGTCACACTATCTTCTAAAACTTTCGCAGAAGCTCCAGGAAGAGAAGTGGAAATAGAAACAGTAGGAGGAGCAATATTTGGATATTGCTCAACAGGCATAGAAAAAATAGATAGCAAACCGGCCAGCATCACAATAATTGCCAGAACCCAAGAAAAAATCGGGCGTTTAATAAAGAACTTTGATATTTCCACTACTTCACCCCCTGAGCTATATTAGGGTTTATTAGCGCACCTTCATAAATTTTTTGCACACCCTCATAAACTATCGTCTCATTTTCCTTTAATCCAGACTCAACGACCCAACTATTTTGAAATATACTATTGGCAACAATATTTCTCTTACTCACAATATGTTGCGCATTGACATGCCACACAAACAAACTGCCATCAACGTCCCTATAAGTTGTTTTGATCGGAACAGTAATGCCTTGCGTCGATTCTAACGAAAAACTAACCCCCACATACATACCTGGAGCCAATTCTAAGTCCTTATTATCAATTCTAACTCTCACTAAGAAAGAATCCGAAGATTGATCAATTTCCCTTTCAAATGAATCAATAACACCACCCTCTAAAACCTTACCGTCACTTGTCTCAATTGATACGTTACAATTCAAATGCTGCCTAATAATACCAAACTCACTCGCAGGATATCTGACATCAACAAATACCGAATCAATTTGATTAATTATCGCCAAAACCGCATTCTCATCTTTCTTAGTTAAGGCTCCCTTTGTGAAATATGAAACCCCAATATGACCAGAAATTGGCGCATAAACCTTACTATATTCTAAATCAATTTCAGCCTGTCTTAAATCCTCCCTAGCGCCAACATAGGCCGAATTAACTTCTTCAAATTCCTGCCTACTAACGGCTCCAATTTTCAATAATTTACTATAACGATATTTCTTTTTCCTTAAAAAATGATAATTTGCCTTAACTTTTGAAAATCTAGCTTGATAAAGATCTGGATCAATTTGATATAATTGCTGTCCTTTCTCAACATAAGAACCCTCTTCAAACAATACGTTAGTAATAACACCATCAACCTGAGAACGCACTTCTGAACTATTCAGTGCCACAACCCTACCAGGCAACTCTTTTGTAGTTTGCACTTCTTGCTTCTTGACTAAAACCACATCAACATCCACCGCCAGCGGTTTGTCTCCTTTAATATTTGGATCAAACACCTTTTCTTGCGCTCTAGTAGAATCATCCATCAAAGTACCCATAACAACATAACTACTCAAAGAACAGAAGAAAATGGCAAATAAAATCTTAAATGGATTTCTCTTCAAAAATCTTAATATCTTTTTCACAAACCTTTTCACAAAACTCATTAACTAAAAACTTTCAATCAAAGCAGCATTTACGCGACTTAACAATTTTTTTCCTCAAACAAAGCCAATAAGGAGGCACTTATAGCGTACAAAAAGAACTTCTCTCAAGGAAAAACCCTATTTTTTATCAAAATTTTCCAAATTTGAAACAAAAACGACTAGAACATCAACAAAATTATAGTTTTTTACGAAATTTTCAACATTTTTCCTATAAAAAAACCTTTTTTTACAACTTATGAGTTGAACCAAATGAAGATGAGAAAAAGATAAGAATTGGCATAGCAAAAGAAAATCGGATACTGACACTCAATCAACACCCAACAAAGTTAAAAAATATTACCGCAACTATTTCTTCTTATTTTTACAAAGAAATTTACACAACACACCGTCAACAGATAAAATACCCCCACCATAAATTGCTAAAGTACAAAGTTGAAATAGCCACGTAAAATGTTCAGGATTTTGCACTACCAATAGCTGAATAATTAACGTCATAATAATCAAAGGAACAACCGATAATCTAGTGACAAAACCAGCAATAACCGCGCTTCCAAAAACCAACTCAGCAAAAATGGAAGAGTAAGCCCCAACAATTGGTGAAATTAAAGGCAACTCATATTCATATTCAAATAAAATAATAGTATTATCGACGTTAGCAATCTTAGTTAAGCCACTTTTTAAAAAAACCAAACCAACAGAAATTCTAAGTAATAATAATAATAAATGTGATGCATATTTCGTTAGAAAATCGGCATAAACACCATAAAATTTTTTTAAATCTTCACAGGATTTATGAGCATTAGCAATTGAAAATTTCATTTCTTCTCCTTTTATTATCTTTTTATTAATAGAACGCTGCAATAACTCCATTGGACAAGAATTTTTGCAAAATATTTTGAATATCAACCTCATATTTTTCATATATTTCGTATAAGGTCAGTTTTTCTTCAATCCCTTTTAGGAACTTATATTCCTGTGGCGCAATTCTTAAAGACTCAACGTCAAAAACACCAGACATTTTATGCCTAAATACCAAAAAATAACATTTTCTAATCATTTTACTTTTCTGGTATCTATTGGCCAACAAATTAAAATCCGATTCCAACAAAAATACCGAATCACCAAGCACAAATCGTAAATCAAATAATTCTTTAGGACTAACCTTTTGAAGCTTTTCCAGATTAAACTCATCATTATTTTTAGCTAAATATGATTTTTGTTTAAACCAATCTAACCTAGCCAAATCAGCAATAAAATTATCTTTCTTCTGTCTTAAAAATTCGGCAAATCCTTCTCCATAATCGTCTAAATTATTACTTTTAGAGGGATTGTTAAAAACAAATTCACTTGCCAACTCCAAAAATTCTTCCTCCTTCAAAATATTAAATACACCAGCAAAAGTCAGCTTTAATGCATTAACCAAATGACACTCTAAATTATTGCGATAAATCCCAAGCAATTCCTCTTTTGGCACATTACTTAATATAATCTCATCAAGAATTTCGTCACTTGGTTTATCATAAATAGCAGTAATGAATTGCTCTTGTAGCTTAGCCAATTTCACTTACTACCTCCTTCACCTTTACAAGCTCGTCAAATAATGCACTAAACTCAGGAATATCCTCATCCCACTCAACTAAAGTTGGCAACTTCATTTGGCTTTCTTTTAAAAAATATCGATATAAATCAAAAACGTCCTTACAAATATTAGTAGAATGAGTATCAATCCTAATTTCTTGTCCTTTAAATTCATAAACACTATGACCCGCTAAATGTATCTCGCCAATTGCTGGAAAATTAATATCATCAATATATTGCTTCGCATCAAAATTGAAATTCTTTGCCCCAACATAAATATTATTAATATCCAACAAAAGACCACAGTGAGTCTCATCAACTAACTTATTTAAAAACTCAACCTCACCCAACTCTTTATTTTGAAATTCTAAATAAGCCGAAGGATTCTCAATTAAAATTTTACGCCCACAATATTGCTGAATCTCATCAACATTATTCTTAAAAACCTCAAAAGCCTCTTGGGTTAAAGGAAGTGGTAATAAATCATTAGAATGACCAATTTTCTTCGAGCCACTCCACGATAAATGATCAGAAAATAAAATAGGATTAAACCTATCAAGCAGATTTTTAATATCCCTTAAATGCTTCTTATCAATTCCATCAAAAGATCCAATAGACAACCCAACACAGTGAAAACTAAGATCATATCTTTCATTAATTTTAGATAGAAAATCTAAACTCGCACCACCATCAGCAATAAAATTCTCTGTATGCACCTCAAAAAAATCCACCTTAGGATTATTGGTTAACACATATTTATGATGTAAATCTCTTAAACCCAAACCAAACATATAAAAAACCAGGTACTAAATAAGTACCTGGCGTCATAAATTAATTTAAACTACCATTTACTAGTCTCTCACAAGTACCTTTTTTGACTAAAATCCACTCATTTGTGTCACCGTCTTTTTTAGCGCCACCAGCACAAGAATGAGAACCATCTTTTGAACTACAGTCATTTTTACCAGCCTTGACAACACCATAACATTTCTCCATTTTCTTTGCATAAGCTGGAGCAGAAGTTGCACCAACGATTGCTGCGCCAGTAATTGCAATAGTAGCGGCTTTTAAAAATTTCTCTTTTTTATTCATAATTTCTCCTTATAAAGTTAAGATTAGGTACCTTCTCCAATCTTGATTTCTAATTACTAAAAACAATTAGTCACTAATAAAGTTGACTTTTTCAAAAAGAACAACTATACAGAACAGTCTGTCTAGTAAAAATTATCTTGTCAAGCACATTATGTCAAAAAAAGAAAACCTAATTAACACAGCAATATCTTTATTCCTTCAAAACGGATTCAAAGCAACTGGCATCAATGAAATCTTAGAAAAGTCAGCAATTTCTAAAATGACATTATACAAACATTTTAAAACAAAAGACGACCTAATCATAGCTTGCCTAGATAAGATCCACCAAGAATTCATCACAAATTTCTTAGATGTCATCGAAAAAAAGAAAACAAACCCAAAAACTAAAATAATAGAATTATTTAACATGCTTACCACAACAGCAAAAAAGACTCAAAACGTTAGATGCATTTTTATTAATGCGTCAGCAGAATTTCCAAACTTAGACCATCCAGCCCACAAAGCAGCATTTCAACATAAATTATCCACCCAGAATTTCCTTGAAAAACAATTAAAAAAATTGAAAATCAAAAATCACCAACATAAAGCCAGAGTATTAACCGCCCTCACCCAAGGAGCACTAGTAATGAGTCAAATTGGAGGTGATAAAAAATATTACGATGATTGCAAAAAAACTGCCCAAATTTTAATAGAAAATGCTGATTGAAAACAATAACATCCAACTAAATAAAAAAGCTATCCTACTACCCATCACCATCTCCATATTATTGATAATATTAAAAACATATGGCTTTAACCAAACCAACTCCGTAAGTATCTTCGCTTCACTATTAGACTCAATTATGGATGTCACGATATCCATAATCAATATGGTCGCCATAATATATGCGGCTAAACCAGCAGATGAAGATCATAAATTCGGCCATAACGCAATTGAAGATATCGTTGGCATCATACAAGCAACCTTCATCGCAACTTCTGCTCTTCTTATCATATATAAAGCAATATTTAACATCCAAACGACACAACATATCCAAAACAATATTGACGGCATAATAATAATGTCCATCTCCACAATTGCTCTATTAGGGGTAATCATTTACCAAAGATTCGTGATCTCAAAAACCAATTCCACAATCGTAAAATCCGATAACCTCCATTATACTAGCGACATTCTAACCAACATAACAATTATCATCTCACTCATAATTACAACTCATCCCAACTTAAAATTAGTAGACCCAATATTAGCACTCCTCATTTCCTCTTACATAATATTTAGCGCCTACGAAATAGGAAAAAGATGTTTTGATAATTTAATGGACAAAGAATTAGATGAAGAAGAGCAAACACAAATAAGAGAAATCATCAATAATCACCAAGGAATAAAAGGCTATCACAAACTAAAAACCAGAAGATCCGGCAATAGGATATTCGTCCAAACTCATGTAGAAATAGATCAAAACCTAACGTTTAAAGAAGCTCACAAAATAACTGACCAATTAGAACGTAAATTACTAAAAACATATCAAAATTCCGAAATCATCATACATAGCGATCCTTACTAACTTAAACTTGTGAACCTATCGACTTCGGCCGTGTAAAAACTTGTTCGGCAGAACCTGATTGATTATATCGACCCCTTGGTTTTCTAGATATCCCAACCTTATCATCAATGTCAAGATGTCCTCCATTTCTGTCCTCATTTACTCTCTGCTTTTCTCCTTCTCCAACATTTAATTCAACTCCAATATCACTAGTTTCTAGACTTCCATTTTCTTCCTCATTTACCCTCTGCTCTTCTATTGAATTGTTAACGGACAATACTTTACTTGCCTCAACCATATGACTCACCTTGACTATTGAATCAACAACAGCAAAACGTAAAAATTTCAACGCTTTCTTCGTGTCACGCAGCATCTCTTCAATATCATCATTATTAAAATCATTAATATCTAGCACCTCAAACTTATCAACTATTCTAGCTTTTAAACCATTCAAACCTTGACCCAATAAAATTTCAATATCACTATGATCTCTAGCAATAATGTCTCTTACCTTTTTAACCACCACATCTTCTAATTCACTACCTTGGATTCTTAAATTATGACTTGCTGAACCGTCATTAAAAAATAAATTATCAAGAAACTGCATTTTATCTGTCTTATTACTTTTAACCAACTTAGACAATAAAGAACATAACTTAGCTTCAGCAAGCTTATTGCTAACCTCCGACAAAATGTCTCCTAACGATAAAAATGCGGCGGCATCATTACCAAAATTATCGGTACACACTCGCAAAGGGTCTATTCTGTGCAATACGTCTTGCATAAAAGTTGATAAGAAATCTAATTCCACTTTTTCACCTTTAAAACTCTGCTCTTTACCATGCTGCAAAATACGATCAATCGCCGCATAAATCGTCGCCGGTGCTCCAACAGAAAATAAAGGGATAATCGCTTCCAAACCAGCACCAGCAATTGAAGATATTGTACCAGCAATCATAAAAGCTTGTCCTATGACCGTTAAATTACCATAGTCAATACTATGTGCCTTATTGTAAGATATCATCCTATCCATAATTTGCTCAACATTTGATCTTTGCTCATCAGCTAGAAGATCCTTACTTGCATTTAAAAAAGTATCTTTAATTTTCAATAATACATCTTGAGCTATCACCCCTTGTTTTTTCCTATTATAAGCATAAAACCCCATTGCAGCCTGACCAGGCAAAAAACACGCCCCAGCAACTAAATGCATAATATGTGCCGTTGAATGTAATAGCGCATTCTGTTGTATTTCATCAACCAACTCCAATATCGATGAAACAGTGGCAGGCAACATTCCTAAAAACATTCCCGACATTCCTACAATACCAGTCCAACCATATTTACTTCCCAATTCAGCAATAATTCTTTTATTATTCAATGACAATTGATCAACAATCGCCTCAACAAAAGACATATAATTTTCATCATTCACCTCTTCTTGAGGAATCATAGTATCAGAATCGATATTATTAATATTAAACTCATCACGCAAAACAGCTTGATATCGACAAGCATATTGAATTAATTGCTTAAACCTATTGCCTACACGATCGGAATTTTGTAAAATTCGCACTAATTGCTGTCTAGCTTCTTCATATTCCTCCCTCATTCCTAAAACCCCAAGCCACACAAAAGGTGTAGCCACCGCCAATATAGTTGCTGTTGCAATAGGAGCCGCAATACCCGGAAGTATCTGTCCTAACAAATTTGCCGTTTCATCAATGCCATCAACCGATTTAATTTTTTCAGCAATTTTTGACAAGGTGTTATGATGCTCATGTCGGTGATCATGATCATGCGAAGGAAGATCACTAACTTCTCCATATTCATTTTCATGATGATGATCGTGAGAATGATCGTGAGAATGACCATGACTATGATCATGATTAACAGGCCCAATATGATCTAAAAATCTGCTTTGTTGAGTCCCAACATGAGTATTTGCAACACCATTTTCTATGTCATTAGTTGGAACAATTCTCTGACCATTTTTACTCATATTAAAACCTCTTAAAAATTACAATAATTGACTCAATAGCAAATAAATATTAATAATTATTTACTAACCTCTTATTCCTACCCAAAAGAATATGAATAACCAAAATAATTGGAAAAGGAATACCTAGACTCAAATGAAAATACGCCACCATACCGTGCAGCCAATCACTAGAAACGTAATAAAGAATATAAGCGCTTAAAGCCAACAAAGCTGGAATAGACATTAATATAATACCAAATTTTCTAACTGGCTTCACTCTCCATGAAAGTTTGACATGAGATCCAAAAAAAAAACCATAAGTAATCATCATCAAAAAAGCTGCCGCACCATGAATCTTCAAAAACAAAAACTGAGCCGGATGCTTCTCAACACCAAATTCACCTTCGATAACATAAAAATTATTTAAAATAAAAAACACCACACCACTAACCCACGAAACTGATAACACTAAATACAACCAATTTTTATATCTCTTAGAAATCTTAACCGACATTATAAATATTCAATTTTACCTGATTTATATAATTTAAAGGCTGAAGCCTCAAAATATTTTAACATATTCTGATAATCATCACTTAAGAAACAAATCTTCGTTAGCGCATCACTTATCCAACATTTCTTAGCAAAAACAGATATACTAAATGACCTCTTAACTATCTCATTATCAGTCAAATTAACCATTTTGGACTTACCTTCATCAGTAAAATAATTAGCACTTGTCGCAATAGCACAATTTTGCATATCCACTTCAATAGTAGTCGATAAATCTTTAATTTGTGGAATCCTGATATCAATTTTCTTACCCTTCCAATGACTCATTCTGACATCACCACCAGCATTAATTATAATTTCTACATCACATTCTTCAAATAATGATATTGCTTTATCAATAGCATATCCTTTAGCAATACCACCAAGATCAATAGCCAATCTTTTATCAAATTTCACCATATTATCAATAATCTTCACATCTCGATATGTTGCACTCTCGTCACATTTTATATCATAATCTGGAAGCAAAGCGTTACACACCAAAGAATTAGCAATAGTAATATCAAAAACACCATTAGATAATTTAGATATGGCCAAAGAATACTCCAAAACTTCCAATAATTCATCACTCACTCTTTGCGGAACAAAATAAGCTCGTTTATTTAATCTAAAAACTTCACTTTCCTTATCAAAATAACTCATCATCTTTTCAATTCTAAGAATTTCATCAAAGATTTTCTGAGAAATTCCAAGCAATTCATCCTTTGATTTATCAGACTTTAGCCGAACCTCAACAAAAGTTCCCAAAATTGGTTTGCATCTTCTTATTTTATTCATAACTATAAATAACGCAAAATTTGATTCCAACTATGAGTGATTCTATTTACAGCATCGGTAATATGACGACAAGACAAGGTAGCCCCAGAAATATTTTTTATTTGCTTATCTAATTGCAAATGTTCTTCATGACCCTTGCCAATAAACTGCTTAAGCCATTTTGGATTTTTCACTTCCCAACCATAAGTCTCATAATAATTCAAAATCTCAACACCTTTGACCCTACCTTGATTTGTTAAAGCAAAAGCAACATCCATATTTTCATGTTTACCAATAACTTGATCTACAATAAACCATCCACCATCTGCAGTCTTCCAAACATTCATCGTAGAATTTCTAACTCTAACATTAGAAACCTTTTTAATTAACTTCATTTGCTCCTTAGTTAACTCAACTTTAACTGGCTTCATAGACATTGAGTTCCATAAAACCTTTTTTGCCTCATCTACCGTTAAAAACTCCTCAGCTAAAGTAACCTTAGGAGCGATAAAAAATAATCCAGCAACGATATAAGCTTTAAATAAACTATTAACTTTCATAACTAAAAAATAATTGGGGTTAGATTTTTAAAAATCTAACCCCTTAAATAATTAGAATTCAAAACCAGTTAATAAACCAACATGAACTCTTTCATGTTCATCCCAGTTTTTTCCATCCCCATTAACACCTCTTCCAACTTTACCACCGCCAGAGATTTGCCATAGAGCGCCTACAGTAAACCACCAATCTTTTTGAGCATAGTGATAGCTTGGCCCAACATAGTTAGCATATTGATGATTCGCACCAACACTTATATCGGCAGGATCCCAATTAGATTGCTGATGACCAGGATTTAACGACTCACCTCTTTCAGTTGGAGTTAAGTGATCTCTTTGATGTCTCCACTCAAAACCAAGGAAATGCTTTGGAGCAACGCGATAAGAAATACCAGCCATGACTTCAAAAGCAATTTCTTCTTCCAAAACATCGCCTTCTCCACTTTCACCTGTAGCCTTTCTTCTTTCAAGTTCAGTAATACCGTTAACAGCCAATACCAATTTATCATCCAACCAATTTTTCTGTAAGAATAATCTACCTACATAAGATTTTTGATTAATATTAGCGCCATCAAGTCTATATCTATCGCGCTCTTCAAAGTTCAAACCAACCGATAAACCAATAGCATCCTTATAAGGACTCAAAATATTATATTTATTAGCAATTTGATATCCGCCTAAAGTAGTATGGTTATATTTTCCACCTTCCCCACCTTGAGTTGAAAACATTGGATCCAGATCTTCATTATGAACGGAATATTTATGTTTAAAAATGATAGCTCTAGCACCTAGAGTATATCTGTCGGTAATACCAATCTCAACACCAGGTCTAATTTCATGCCTAACATATTTACCAGAACTTTTACCTTTCATCATCACGTCAGATAATTGAACCTCGAAACTACCTTTGGGCCTAGTATCAGTCCCCCTAGTATAGACCCATAAAACTTCTTCAGCCTCTGCCACAGGAGAAGAAAGAGTAGCTGCAGCCATGGTACTAAATACCAACCTACGAAAATTGCTGCCTTTTTTGTTTTTTGCCATTTTTATATTTATTAAATTACTAATTTATTGATTAAGGACATTAAGAAGAAAATTTTTTGATAATTCCTATCAAGAAAACCTTTACATCTAAAATGATATAAATAATAATGATAATGATAATCATTAGTGTCAAGAACAAAAATTATGAAAAAAATAATCAGAATCATACTATTAATTTCTCTACTACCAATAATTATACTATATTCATCAATATCACTTGCCAAAAATAGTCCCCAAACTTTACCATCAATAACCGTGACAGCCACAAATACAGAGGATGACTATTTCAAAAGCCATATCCAAGACACCGGCGCCATAGAAATCATAGACAATCAAGAAATCTATAAAAAACAAAGTAACGACATTAATAGAATATTACGAGACGTCCCAAGTCTTAACTTACAAGAGGAAGATGGCTACGGTATTAGGCCTAATATTGGAATTCGTGGCAGCAGGAACGATAGAAGTGCCGATATCGTAATTATGGAAGACTACGTCCCAATAGCACCAGCCCCCTACTCCGCTCCATCAGCATATTATTTTCCAGCAATTGGTAGAACAAATAATATAGAAATATATAAAGGACTATCTTCAATAAAATTTGGACCTCGCACTACCTCAGGTGCCCTAAATATTAATACAGTCCCTATTCCAGATAAACATTTAGCGAAAATATCTACCTCATATGGCAGCTTTAACGAACAAAACGCTACCCTAACTATTGGTAACTCTTTTGACCATTTTGGCTACATATTTAACGTTGATCACAAATCTTCTGATGGCTTCAAAGAAATAGATAATGGTTCCGACGTTGGATTCAAAATTGATGATTTTCTAACTAAATTCCGCTTTAATAATGATAAATCATCAGATATTTATCATGAATTCGAAATCAAATTAGCTCACACCAATGAAGACTCAAATGAAAGCTACATAGGTCTAGATTTTGGCGACTTTGTGAGCGACCCATACAAAAGATACAATTCTAGTTCTTTAGGTGGAATGTTAGCAAAACAATATCAAGTTAATCTAACCCATACAGCAGAATTTAATGACAAATTCTCAATTAAAACCACCGCCTACTACAACAAGTTTGACAGAATATGGACTAGACTTAACAAAGTTTCTGATGGCGCAACTTCAGAAAATGTAAAAGATATTTTCAATAACAATTTAACTTCACATTTAAACATAATAAAGGGAGATATCAGCAATAACCCAAATCACAATTTAGAAATAAACGCTAATAATAGATTCTTTGTTTCCCAAGGTATTCAATCATTTTTAACCAACAAATTCAAAGCCTTAGATGCCGATCACACTCTAACTTATGGCTTCAGAGCTCATGATGATTACGAAAATAGATTCCAAAGAATAGACGATTATAAACTAAACGAACATGGTAATCTATATTTAGTAAATAAAGGAATAGATGGCGCTACAGGAAGCAATAACAGATTCTCAACAGTTAGAGCCTACTCAGCTTTCATAGAAGATGAAGCAAAATTCAATAAATTAACTATTACTGCAGGCCTTAGATTTGAACATCTAGATATCAAAAGAAAAAATTATGGCAATGATAATTCAGATAGAAACGACGAAGCTGAAACCGTTAAAAACACAGAAGATGTATTTATTCCAGGTATAGGAGCTAATTATTTATTAAAAGATAATTGGTCAATATTTGCTAATGTCCATAAAGGCTTTGGTCCTCCGTCCCCAGGAAGTGAGGCTAACTCCGAAGAGTCAGTAAATTATGAATTAGGAACAAAATATAAAACCAACAATGAATTATTATTAGAAGGAGTATTCTACCTAAATAATTACTCTAACTTAGTAGGAACCAGTTCAGATGGAACTGAATCACAAATTAATAGCGGCAAAGTTAGATCTTATGGAATAGAATTATCTAGCTCATACGAAATTATCTCAGACTCCCTAAGTAATAAATTCCAACAAGATATCACCTTCCCAATTAAATTCACTTACAGCTACAACAACTCCGAATTTAGATCTAATTTTAATGCCTCCGACACAATTGATGAATGGGGAAATGTAGAAAAGGGCGATAAATTACCTTATATATCACCTCATCAATTCAGTTTATCTGGTGGCGTAAAATCAAACAAATTAGAGCTTAATATCTCAACAAAATATGTAGACGCAATGCGTGCCACAGCATCGCAAGGCACAATATCCAAAGAAAATAAAATTCCTTCACATTTCTTAGTTGATAGCGCAGTATTTTATAATTATTCAAAAAATCTCACATTAATACTTGCGGCTGAAAATATTTTTAATAGAACTTACCTTGTGGCAACAAGACCAGCCGGATACAGACCAGGAAAACCGCAAACCTTTAGAGCTGGTCTTAAATATAAATTTTAACATTAAGCTTATGTCAGATTCATTTAAAAAAGATATTCTAGAAATCTTAAACAAGATATTGGAAGTAGAATTAGCCGGCGTAGTTAGATATACTCACTATTCATTCATGGTTTTTGGTTACAACCGTATACCCATCGTTTCTTGGTTAAGGCAGCAAGCTAAAGAATCCTTAACACATGCCGAAGAGGCGGGAGAAATGATCACCCATTTTGGTGGCCACCCTTCTCTTGGCATCGGCCAACTTCTTGAAACAGAAAATCACAATATAGACGCCATTTTAAAAGAGTCTCTAGCACACGAGTCTAACAGTCTAGAACTTTACAAAAAACTTCTCAAACTAGCTAAAGATAATTCTATTCTCCTTGAAGAATATGCAATGAGACTAATCGCTGAAGAAGAACTACACCTTGGCGAAGTAGATAAAATGCTTAGAAAAGCCGGCGATATTGGCTCATACCAAGAATAAGTAAATAATTTAGCACTTTGGGGTCAAGCCCCAAAGTGCTAAATATAAAATATCTTTTAGACACGATCAAACACCTTCTCATCTTCGTTATCTTTTTCAAGACCCTCCCTATTAGACTCAAGCCTTTTCAACACTATTAGAAGGATTTCTAAGTAAGAACTTCGTCACTACCAGTCCCAATGCCATTAAAGGAACAAGATACTGACTATTACTATCAACCGGTGACCAACTTGTCACACTATCGTTATTTCCCGTTATTTGTCTTTGAGAAGGATCAATCGCTCTACTATCTAAAGTTGGCCAATTAAGATCCAAACCATAATTGACAGAATTATCATCAACAGTTGATAACCTTCTTAACTCATCTCTTTTTTCTTGTCTAAAACTCTCAAAAGCAACATCCCTACCTTGAGACCGCTCACCCGGTAAAAGACTTAGGCTATTAATACCAAGATGATGTTTTCTAATTAATTCTTGCCTATCCTTTGGTTTAATATCCGCATCAGCCTTTGGATCTTTCAATTTTCCTCCACCCTTACCTATAATATTAACACTACCAGCAAACATTGGGTTTACATATATCCCTTGACCTAAACCAGTGCTGGCAACAGCTTCATAATTATCATATAAAGTAAATAAATGTTGGTTCACATTAACAAAATTTTTAACCACATCTAACAATGCTTTATCACCTCCAAACCCGATAATATAAGATCTTTCATTCGTATAAGGCCTATTTTCATGGTCAGTTTTATGTTCCTCATGATATGCTAGCAACTTCTTCTTACTCATATCATGTCTTCTATACGATTCATCTCCCGGATATTTTCCAAGATGCATCGACGTATATAAACCAACCTTCTTTACCTTATCTCCTAAATTAGGCGCTTTAGTAATATCAATTTGCTGATCCAGATCAGCACTTTCAACCAATTGACCTGGCTCGCAATAATATATTCCTAATAGTTTAATTACATCAACATAATTCATAAACTCCCCTACCGTGAAAGATCCTTTTCTTTGCATCAACATATCATAAGATCTCTGATATTCATCTTTTTGCTCTTGAAAATGTGATAAGCCTAAACCATCTTGCAAGAATTTCTTAGTCAATTTATCAGCACTAACAATCTCAATGACCGATCTATTATTATCGTAATTATCTGGATCAATCTGTCTAAGCCTTCCTAAAAACACTTCACGAGATTGACGCGATGAAAATATCAACCTAACCCTACCATCAATATCAGCCGCCCCTCTAACATTGCGCATAATATTTTCACGAATATTATCATCATCCATCACGTTCGCAACATAATCACCAGGAGAATTACCAGGCTGGTCAAGCATTACAAACTGAACAACTTTCTTTTTAGACATATAAGAACCTTTTAATTAAAAATAATATCAAATCAAAATGGGAATTGGTATAAATATCACATCGCATCTATCACACTAATTGCACACTTGAAAATATAAACAAAAAACTTATCTAAATTATTGTCTAACTTTTATTAACTTAAACTTAGATAAATCATGAAAAATCACAATCTAAAGAAAATTAGGGAAACACTTAAAAAGAAAGTAAAAAACTTCAAACCATCCAAAACATTCATTGCTATTACATCAGCACTTATTGGCATTGGTGGCACAGTATTAGCACAAAATATAGCCAAAAAAGATGATGCACAAAAACAATACTACCTAACATCACCTCAACAAGACAGAGTATATCACTCTCCTCGCTTACCATATTACCATCACTATTTCGAAGATGACTTCTTTGGCCATTCACTCTTTCGTGAAATAGAGCAAATGCGCCGCGAGATGGATGCTCAATTTTCTAGACATCGCGCTACGATGGACCGTCTTTTTCACGAATCCTCAAATGCACACTCGGCAACCATTAATCAAAAAGAAACAAAAGAACAGTATATTTATGAGCTACATTTTAGCGGCTACAAAAAAGAAAATATTCAAATATCAATACAAGATAAAACACTAACATTATCTGCTAAGAGTGAAAACAACACAATCAATTCAAATTTCTATTATTCATTCTACCTACCACAATATAACCCCAAAATTAAACCTCAGATTACCAGAACAGATGATAAAATAGTAGTCAAAATAGAAAAGTGACCATAAGGTCGTTCTTCAAAAAATGGACGGGGCTTTAAGCCCCGTCAACATCTTCATACCTCTACAAAATTAGAAACGCACAAACCAATACAACACTACAACATCGCCGATAAAATCACATTATCCAACTCTTCATCATCAAACTCTCTATCACCAACATATTCCAATGCAAATCCACGACTGTCAAAAGCAGTAATTTCAAAACCATTATGACCAACAAATAAAGAAAATAAAATTAGGAATAGTTTGAAATATGTAGCAAGCAAGAATCAAAAAGAGTTTATGGCTGATTTAAAGGAAGTTTATAAGGCTTCCAATAAGGATTTAGCAGAATCAATTTATTAAATCTTGATGAAAAATGGGATAAAAAATATCCATTAGTTCTTAAATCTTGGAATAATAATTGACACAATTTATCTGGTTATTTCAGGTATCCAGAGCAAATTAGAACGATGATTTATACTACTAATGCTGTTGAGGGACTACATCGTCAGATTAGAAAAGTTACCAAAACTAAAGGTTCTTTTACCAGTCAAAGCGCACTAGAGAAATTGATATATCTAGCCATAAAAAATATTAGCAAAAAGTGGAATCAGCCAATCCCGAATTAGAGCTTAATAATTGGACAAATATATATATTTTTTGAAAACAGGTTAAAATTAGATCTAGCCTAAAATGAAATTTGACACGGAGTTATGGACACTCCCCTAAAAGGTAATGACACCAAATATCTAATAGATCTTGTAAGGTTTTATACTCAATCATAATAGGCATGATTAACACTAACCTATCTCCAAATCAAAACTAAACTCACTACCCTTTCCAACTTCACTTGTTGCTTTAAGATCGCCGCCATGACTTTTAATTATCCTACTACAAATATTTAACCCTAATCCAGTACCTTTACCAACTTCATTTGTTGTATAAAATACATCAAAAATCTTACCCAATTTTTCCTTACTAACACCAACACCATTATCTTTAATAGTGACTTTCACCCTCTTATCGCATAATTCAACCTTAAAGACAATTAATCCATTCTGCTTACCAGATTGTTTAATCGCCTTACAAGAATTTGAGATTAAATTAATCAACACTTGTGTAATATGACTCGCTGATCCTATCACTCTTATTTCGGAATCAATGTTATTAATTACCTCTATCCCCTCAAAATCATACATTGTAAATTTCAAAGCGCTATTAATAGCATCATAAAGCACAAAACTAGATTGCTTATCACTACCATCAATACGAGCAAAATTTCTAAATTCTTTTACTATTTCATTAATTCTACCTACACCAATTTCAATATCATTAGCAATATCTTTCAAATCCTCATTCTTTTCTACCAAATCGTTATTCCTTAAAAAGCTAATTGCCATCAAAGCATAGTTTAGTAGATTATTAACTTCGTGTATTACGCTAGCAGACAATGAACCTATAGAATTTAATTTCTCACTTTGTATTAATTTTTGTTGGAAATCTCGTAAATCTTCCAAAGACTTTCTCAACTCATCCTTACTTATTACTAGATCTTCCCGCAAAATAGTTTGTAATTTTTTAACCTTAGACAGATTATCTATCCTCAACAATAATTCATCTTTACTAAAAGGTTTTACCATAAAATCATCAACACCATTCTTTAAAGCCATAATTTTAGAATTTTCATCAGCTTTAGCAGTTAATAATATTATTTTTACAAACTCTAATTTTTTATCTTCTCGTAAAATCTTACAAACCTCGAAACCATCAATGTTTGGCAACATTAGATCAAGTAAAATAACATCAAAATCCCCTTTCTTTGCTACCTTAATAGCTTCCTTACCATCTTTTACTGAAGCAACTCCATAACCATTCTTACTAAGAGTTTTCGTGATAAAACTCAACATGTCAGGTTCATCATCAACAACTAATATTTTTATATCCCTATCCATATTTTCTACCTCTACTAATTCACCACTTTGAAATTCACTTGCAACACCAACAGAATTATAATAACTCTTATTTATCCATGATAAATCATCATTAGATGATCCGATCTTAGCCTTTTTCATTTTCCTATCTTTGGAGTCATCAATATCAAAACTTAAAGAAAAAGTTGTTCCTTCCTTAAAAACACTATCAACTGATATATTTCCACCTTGTTCTTGCGTTAATTCTTTAACCAGAGCCAAACCAAGTCCAGTTCCCTGAAATTCTCTCGTAGTTGAACTATCAACCTGCTTAAATCTTTCAAAAATAGCTTTTAAATC
>JADHOZ010000002.1 GCA_016778745.1 Rickettsiales bacterium | reverse complement strand
ATTTGGATTAGCTTGACAAAAACTGCAATTAAAATAGATAAAATTATGTGGGCGTATATCAGGTCAAATATGGTTACGATCAAACAAGTAAAATTTGTTAAAAATTCCATTATTTATTGCAAATTATTTTTGTTAGGGCTTGATCGTTATTGTGGGTGCCGTTATATCTGGCTACTCTGTTAGATAAGATTCGAACACGACTATTAGTGGCAAAATCCACTATATTTGAGGCTGGAGTCGCTATTAGTAACGTTTTTTGCATATCGTAATTTAGCTTTGTTGCTAGCGTTCCAATTAGTCGGCCTTGTTTGTCAAATACTGGGGCTCCAGCGATCACTCTTTTTAAGTCAGGGGCATTGATTTCGAGGCCGTGATTTTTATGACCAACGTAAGATATTCGGCCAATTGATTTTTTAAATATTCCTCGATCCTCGGTGTAAAATGGGAAAAATATCTCTTGACCAACTAGAGGAAGTCTGTCGTCGTAATAAGAAAATCTGTTTGTGTTGGCCTTTGTTCTGATAAATGCTATGTCCCCTTGTTTTTCTGGTAATTGGGCTATTAGTTGCCCCTGATAGACTTTATCTTTTGTTGTTATGTTAATAACATCGCAATTATCGACAACATGCGCGTTAGTCATGACATCATTTGGATTGATGAAAGATCCGGTTCCGAATTTTCCGACGGTTTGTAATTTACCATTTTCGTCTTTGGAAAAACACGAAACATTAACACCATAATTATCATAAAATTGATGTTTTTCGGTTTGATTGTCGCCGTAAAACTGCGCTCTTGAGAGTCTAATTCGTTTTTTAATGGCAAAATCTCTAATGGTTTTTATTGATGTAGCAGTGACGTATCGTCCTTCCGAGCTTGAGGTTGCAATACCTTTTAGTACTCCGATGATATAGCCCTTGGAATTATATAGCGGGGATCCGCTATTACCTTTTTTGGCATCATCTGAAATAAATTCTATGTCATGTTTATCATCGCCGATAAAAGCAACGGTTCCGGAAACAGAAAGGTAGCCTTTTAGATCTTCTCTCAGATCTAAAATTGACACAGTATCATCTTTTTTTAGCGAGAAACTGCCCACTACGATATAGTGTGCGCTTTTATGATTCGTTCTTAAAAAAGCGAGATTTCCTTTCGATATTTCTAGGGCACCAAGAAGTTCGGCATCTGCTATTTTTCCATCTGATGTTAGGATATTTAGGGACTTGCAGCCACTCACTGCGCTATAGCTGGTTAGTATGTCGTAATTATTAACATAGGCTCCTATGCCACTGATTGTAACATTCTTTACCGCCCTTTTTTGAATTGGTGGGAAGGCATGCGATAGTTTAGCGGTTAGGACTAGAAAAAAAACTAAGATAAGTCTCATCAAATGTAAGTTGAATTTAGTGAAACAGATAACTACAATCCGCAAAACAAATTATTTAATCAATCATTTATTTAACCAGACATGGAATTATTTCGTAAACTTGCAGGCAACTTTTTCTTCAAGATTATCCTATCTTTTGTCATTTTAACATTTGTTTTATTTGGTATTAGTGGCTTTATTTTTGGCAATAATAATACTTACGTGGCAAAAATCGGAGATAAAGTCATTAGTTATACCGACTTTATTGAGGCTAGTAGGTCGGATCGTGAGATTATTAGAACTTCTACTAATAGTGAAGAGGCTTTAAGATATCTTGAATCACAAGCCTTTAAAAAAGATGTTCTGGGAAGATTGATTAATAAAAAAGTATCAGAAATTTTAGCCGAAGAGTATGGCTTTATTGCAAGCCAAGATTTGATATTGAAAAAAATCATTAATGATAGGGAATTTAAAAATGATGATGGAAAATTTGACCAAACTTTGTTTGATAGCTTCTTAAAAAAACATAGTCTTGATGAAGAAAGATATATTAATGCTATTTCAAATGAAATTATGAATGCTGGGGTGATCCAAACTTTTACGATTACGGCACCTATTTACAAATTTAAGATTTTAGAATTAGCTAATTTACGTAAGGAACAAAGACAAGTTAGCCTTGTAGAAATTAATAAAAAAAGAATTGGCCGAATCGCTAATCCAAAAGAAGAAGATCTAGTACAATATTATGAAGCTAACAAAGAAAAATATCGCAAAAAGGAATTTAGAGAAGTTGAAGTGTTATCTTTTGACAAAAAAGATTTAGAAAAAAACTTTGAACCATCGGAAGAAGAATTAAGGGCAAAATATGAAGAAGAAAAAGACAAGCTAATAGAAGAAGAAAAAAGGGAATTCTTGCATGTGGTTTTTGATAATAAAGAAGAGGGAGATGCGTTTATTCAGTCTTTAGCAGGTAGCGATGATCTTTCTAAAAAATTTATGCAGTTAGCCAAAACTAAGTTAAACAAGAAGCTTTCAGATATTCGTTTAAAAGATATTACTAAAAATGGGCTATTGCCTTCAATTGCTGATGACGTATTCGCTTTAAAAGTTGGTAGTTTAAGTCATTTATTACAAAGCGAGATTGGCTATCACCTATTTTTAACAACAAAAATTACTGAAGCCAAATCTTTGGAATATTCTCAAGCTAGAGATGCTATTCTTTCTGATTTAAGAAATATTAAAAAGGAAAATGTGGTTGAAGACAAAATCTCTGACATTAATGACATTATTTTGGAGAGTAACGCATTAGAAAAAGTTATTGAAAAGATGAATTTAAGTAAAAAACTTGTCACATTAACATTTAATAATGAGTCAAAAGACCCTTCTGGCAAAGATGTTAAAGAAGTCAGTCAGTTTGGTAATTTAGCAACAAATGCTTTTGCGTTGGATAAGGGTAGAATTTCAAAAATATATTACACACAAGATTATAAGGGGTTCTATATTTTTAGAGTCAAAAATATTGAAGAATCTCGCTATATGGCATTTTCAGATGTCAAATCTCAAGTAACCAAAGATTTCAGAGAAAAGAAAAGGCAAGAAGAATTGGTCAATCTAGCCAATAAAATCTCTGAAGAGATCAAAAAAGACCCGAAAAATGCGGCGTTAATTGCAAGAAAAAACGGTGCGATTTATCGATATTCACGCAAATTTGACATTACGAATCCAGCCAGAATCACAAACGCAGTATTTTCTTTAAAGTTAGAAGAATCAACAGATCCAATATTGGAAAAAGATGGCAATTACAACATTGCAATTTTGAGAACTATTTTACCAAGACAAGCTTCCTCTGAGGATTTTGCTAAAGCAAAAACAGCAGCAATTCAAAAATTGAGATTAGAGATATTACGTCGATATGACGAGTCTATATCCGCTAAATATCCGGTTTCAATTAATGAGAAAATTTTCCAAAATTAATGTTTAATTTCGACAAAAACAGTTTTGAGAATCTCAACAAACAACATGGTGGATGTGTTTTATTTAAAAATATTTCATCTGATACCATCACTCCTATTTCGGCTTATTTAAAAATATCAAAAAAATTTACACATTATAATTTCTTTTTTGAATCAGCTGAGAAAGCGCGTAATAAAGGTAGATTTTGTGTTATTGGTATTGATCCAGATTTGGTATGGAAAGTTGAGGGGAAGCGGTCATTGATTAATCAAAATTTTAATTACGATGAAACGAGATTTGACACCCAAGAAGGAAATGTGATCGAGAATTTAAGATCTCTAATTAAAGAATCTCAAATTAACTGGAATGGTCTTTCTTACGATAATAAAGAATTGCCGGCAATTTGTAGTGGAATTTTTGGTTACATGAATTATGACATGGTTAGATCCATGGAAAATATTGGTGATAATCATTTGCCAGATGAGTTGAAAATAGCGGATAGTATTTTTATTCGACCACAAATTTTGATTGTGTTTGATTCGCTATTTGATAATTGCTTGATTTGCGCACCATCTTTTGGAGGCGGTAATTATGATGAAATGACTAAGAAAATAGAAGACGTAGAGAAAATTCTTAATGCGGCGGATAGTTTTGAAAATTCAGATATTGGTGATTTTACATTTGATTTTACTTCAAATTATGAAAAAGAGGAATATGAAAATGTTGTTTTAAAGGCGAAAGAATACATTAAAAATGGTGATGTTTTCCAGGTTTTACCTTCGCAAAGATTTGTTTCAAATTATCCAGAAAATTTAAGTGAGTTTGCCTTTTATCGTGTTTTGAGATCCGTTAACCCTTCCCCATTTTTATTCTTTTTAAAATTTGACGATTTTGCACTAAGCGGTTCTAGCCCTGAAATTATGGTTTCTTGTCAAAATAACAAAGTGACTATTCGTCCACTTGCTGGGACGAGAAAAAGAGGTAAAAATCCGCAAGAAGACAACAAGATTGCTCAAGAATTACTGAGCGATGAAAAAGAATTAGCTGAACATTTAATGCTTATTGATTTGGGGCGTCACGATGTTGGAAAGGTTTGCAAAGATTCGTCGGTAAAGTTAACTGAGAAAATGATTATTGAATATTATTCTCACGTGATGCATATCTCTTCCAATGTTGAAGGTATTTTAAGGGATGACTTGGATAGTCTAGATGCTTTAATTTCTGGATTTCCGGCGGGAACGGTGTCAGGAGCGCCAAAAATTAGAGCGATGGAAATTATTGAAGAATTAGAAAAAGTTAAAAGAAGTTTTTACGCTGGCTGTGTTGGCTACTTTGCTAGCAATGGCGATATGGAAACTTGTATTACACTCCGATCTTCTTTAATTAAAAATGGTAAGATTTATTTGCAGGCTGGGGCTGGCGTTGTGTTTGACTCGGACCCAGAATCCGAATATTTTGAATGTTATAATAAGGCTCGCGCATTGATGAAAGCCTGTGAAATGCTTTAGAATTATGAAAAAAATTATTATTTTATTTTTAACTTTTGTTTTGGCTTCTTGCATTAATAAGAGTAATGCCCCCGATTTTGAGTTTGGTAGCCAAGACATAAAGCCAGGATCTTCTATTAAAGTAAAACATGTTTTTGACGGATTTGGCTGTGTTGGTGACAATATCTCACCACAATTATTTTGGAAAAATGCACCAAAAGATACAAAAAGTTTTGCAATCACAGTTTATGATCCAGATGCACCAACGGGTAGTGGTTGGTGGCACTGGATTGCATTAAATATTCCAGCTAGTTATGGAAGTTTGTCTCAAGAATTTGGTGGTAAAAATGAGTTTTTATTAAATAATGACATTACCCAAATTAAAAATGATTATGGCACCTACAGCTTTGGTGGACCATGCCCTCCAGAAGGCGATAAACCACATCGGTATATTTTTACTATTTATGCGCTAAAGACTGATAAAATCGCAATTAGTCAGAATTCTAGTGCCGCTTTGGCTGGATTTATGATTAATGCCAATATGATTGCCAAAAAGAGTTTTGTGGCGCATTATGGGCGGTAAGTTTGTTGGCATTGTTTATAGACGCGCTTACAAACTGTCTAGCCCATGTAGACCGCGCTAACCTAGATGTAATATTTGATTTCGTAACTATTCTTACCTAATACCGCTTCTATAAATTAAGTATCTAGCATATTATCCATTGCATGTTGATTTATAATCGTTTGCGATTTGAATTATTTGGGCAGATTACTGGGGCTAATCTGTTTTTCAGGATGAATCCCCCTATTATTTTTAAGACTATTTTAACACATTAACTACTTAACCAAATTTTTAGCAAATTCTTCAGCTGCAAATTCTTGCAAGTCTTCTAATTTTTCTCCCACTCCAATTGCATAAATTGGTTTTTGGAAATTTTGGGCAAGTGAAACTACTACTCCTCCTCTTGCAGAGCCGTCTAGCTTTGTTATTATTAGGCCAGTTATGCCAACAATTTCGTTGAATGTTTGTAATTGTGACTTGGCGTTTTGGCCTGTTGTGGCATCTAAAATTAAGAGATTTTCTTGAGGTGCGTCCGGGTCTATTTTCTTTATGACGTTATTAATTTTTTTAAGTTCATCCATTAGATTTGATTTATTTTGCAGGCGCCCTGCCGTGTCTATTAGAAGGATGTCAAAGTTGTTTTTAGTGGCGTGTTCTAGAGCGCGATAAGCTACGGCAGCAGCGTCTTCGCCTTCTTTTATCGGGAGAATTATTTCACATCCCGTTCTACTAGCCCACACTTCTAATTGGGCTGAGGCGGCGGCTCTAAAAGTGTCGCAAGCAGCTATTAGGACTGTTTTATTTTGGTTTTTTAGGTTTTGAGCGATTTTTCCTATTGTTGTGGTTTTTCCCGCGCCATTTACGCCGTTAAATATTAGGACTTGGGGTTTGTTTTTATCTGCCAAATCTAAAGTTTTTTGACATGGTTTTAGGATGTGCGATATTTCGTCTTGGAGAAATTGTTTTATCTCTTCGTCACTGATTGTTTTGGCGAATTTTTTTGAGCGAAGATTATTGATTATTTGGATTGCGGCTTCGGATCCCATGTCGCTTAGGATTAGGGTTTCTTCCAGATCTTCTAAAGTTTGGTCGTCTAGTTTTTTGTGAGTGAAAATTTGGGTTATCGCTGATGATATTTTATTCGAACTAGGTTTTAGTTGGTCGCCTATTTTTGACCTGGAAAAAATTTTGAAGAATGACATTTATTTTGTATTTTATGATAGCATGAATATGGAAGACGGGGCCACAAAACCCCGCCCTCCATCAAAATTAAACTGCGATTCTATTTGATATGTTTTTGCGGGTCAAGAGCGTCGCGACCCTTTCTGAGACCAAAATATAATTGTGGGGAATCAACATTTCCGCTTGAGCCAACTGAGGCAATGATATCTCCTTTTTCAACTTTTTGCCCTCTTTTAACTGATAGTGAATCAAGATGAGCGTAGGCGGTGATCCATTTTGAAGAATGTTTAATGATTATTAAATTGCCGTAGCCTTTTAATTCATTGCCAACATAGGCAACAACACCACTATCTGCAGCCTTCACTTTAGTGCCTTTAGCAACTTTGATATTGATTCCATCATTGTAGAGACCACCTTTTTTAGCGCCAAATGTTGAAATAATCTTTCCTCTCACGGGCCAAATAAATTTGCCAGACGATCTAATGTTTCGTGTTAACACTGCGTCATCGTTAGAAGATTGCTTAGAGCTTCTTGATCTAGTTACGCTAGATGATGTTTTACCAATTCTTAATTTTTGACCCGTATAGATTGAATATGGTTTTTTGAGTTTATTAAGTCTGATTAACTTATCCATGTTCATATTGTAGTCTCTGGAGATTGTGTAAACGCTATCGCCATGCACCACTGTGTGATAGCTTGGTAGAGGAATCAACATTTTTTGGCCAACATGTAATATGTATGGTGGTTTTAAGTTGTTTTTCTCAATAATTTCATAGATTGTGGTGTGATATTGTTTAGCTATGTTGTATAAATTATCTCCCGGTCTTACTTCGATTTCCATTCCGGAAGTTTTTTGAATTGTGGCAAGGCTATTAGAATTGCTTGATCCGCGAGATTTTGACTTAGAATAAAATGCATCATAATTATTGACTATTTTCGCAGGCTTTTGAGAGCATGACGCTGCTAGGGCCAATAAAATGATTAGTGTAAAAAACTTGTAAAGTGTGGATGAAAATTCCATTATCTGTCTAACAATTAATTTGATTACGTAATATTTATTTTAAGTTATTTTTTATGCAAGCCTTCTTGATATTTAATATCTTGCCATTGTGGTTTAAATTATTGTCAATTGGCGTATTGGGTTCAATAATTGGCAGCTTTTTAAGCCTTGTTAGTTACCGAATTGTCACCAAAGAGCCAATTATTTTTGCCAGGTCAAAATGTAGCAATTGCGGCAAGATTCTAAAAGCTCTAAATTTAATTCCTATATTTTCTTGGCTTTTTAGTAGTGGAAAATGCGGAGCTTGTCAAATTAGCATTTCTAAACGTTATCCGCTCATTGAGCTAACAACAATTTTAGCATTCTTATTAACTTTTACAGCCAATAACTACCAAATTAATTGGATTGTAATCGTGCAATTTGCCATTACAGCTAATTTGATTTTGATGTGCATTACTGATTTAGAGCATTATTTTATTCCCAATCAAAGTCAGTTTAGTTTGGCAATTTTGGTTACTATTTTAATAGCACTACAACCAAACACTGATTTTTTAGATAATGTGAGCGCAGCTTTTTTACTGCTATTATTTGCTTTTTCATTGCTTGGTTTTTTTTACATTACCACCAAAAAACAGGCTATTGGAATTGACGATATTAAGTTTTTCTTTATTGCTGGTTTTGCCATTGGAGTAGATAAGATTTTATTATTTACAATGCTTTCTGGTCTTATTGGGGTTTTATTTGGATCGGTCTGGAAATTGATAAAAAAAGAAGATACCTTCCCTTTTGCGCCGGCAATTTGCGTCGCTTTATTCATTGTTATTTTATTTGGGCAAAAGCTCGATCTACTTGCTATTACTTCTTACGTGATATTTGGAATCTAGCTTTTGTTGAGATTTCTAAATTTCATTTTTGATACATCGCCATCAAAAATAAATTTCAGTAGAAAATATTCGGTTAACTTTAAGCCGTCCATTACATCTTCCTTACTGACTTTAGAAGCATAATTTGTGAAAAATTCCGGCAGCTTTAATAATTTATTCTCGTAAGGCTTTCCTGACTCAAAACAAACCGCCCTAGCTGATTTTGGGGAAACATATCTTAGATTATCGGTCGATCCTGTTGCAACACAACTTGAAATATCAATTTCGTAGCCAAGTATTTTAATAATTTGAAATTCCAAAATGATGTAATTTCTTAAATTATTGATTGCATTATCCTCTTCTACCAAATTTTGCAGAAATTCACTTATCAAGAAAAAAAATTCTTCTAAGGCAAATTTTTCTAATATTACGTTGTCAATTAAGTGAAATAATGAAGTGGCCAGTTTTAGTTTTTCTTTATCAAACAGAATCTTTGTGCAATAGGATTTTATTAGATCGAAACTGCTAAAACTTCCTAAATTTTCCTCAAGGCGAGCTTTAAATTCAAATGAAACCAAATTACCAATTTGAAATATCGCTTTGTTTTTTGAGGATTTAGTGTATTTAACAAAGCCGCGATAAACACCATGATTTTCACTAAATATTTTTAGAATCGCACTATTTTCGCCGTAGCTTGAAATGTTAATTATGATTCCTTGATCAGAAAATTTCATTTAACAAAAATTTAATTGCGCTTTGTTGATTGTTGCAGACTTTTTTATTTGGTAATTGATGTCGAAACCACGTTAATTGCCTCTTAGCGTAATTTCTAGTTTTTTGTGTCGCAATAGCAATCATTTCTTCTTTGGTGATTTTTTGCTCTAAATAATCACATATTTCTTTGTAGCCTAGCGTTTTGGTAGGGCTAAATTTTTGATCTTTAATTTCTTCTCTTAATTTTTTTACCTCATCAATCGCACCGATCTCAAGCATTTTTTCAAATCGTACATTACAGTTTTTGTAAAGTTGCTCGCGATCAATTTCTAAATTTAAATGAATAAAATTCGCCTTTGGTAGAATCTGTTTTTTGGGCTGATTTTGAAAATATGAAATGTTTTTTCCGGTTTGTAAATACACTTCGTAAGCTCTGATTAATCTTTGTTTGTCTAAAAGTTTTTTTTCACCAAGATGTATTAATTTTTGCTGCAATTTCTCAAGTCCGTTTTTCTCAAAAAAATCAATTGCCGCCTTTCTAACTTTGAAATCAATTTCAGGAACCGGAGAAATTCCCTCAATCAGGGCACTAATGTACATTCCCGTGCCACCAACAATTATTGGCAATGTTTTATTGACAATTAATTGTTGCACTTCTTTTTTTACCAAAGACAGCCAATTGGCTACTGAAGAATTCTGGCTTGGCGCCATTACACCATAAAGACGATGCGAAATTTGCACTTGTTCTTCTTGACTTGGTTGCGCCGAAAGTAATGGCAAACCAGCATAAATTTGCAACGAATCAGCATTAATAATAGCGCAATTTTGTTTAGCGTTAATTTGCAAAGCTAAATCTAGTGCAAGCTGTGATTTGCCCGACGATGTAGCTCCTGAAATTACAACTATTTTAGGCATTTTTGTAGCTCCAACAAATCATTTGGCAAGCCTATTGTAAAAGACATTTCCTTTTTTGTTCTGGGATGAGAAAATGTTATTTCAAATGAATGCAGAGCTTGGCGCGGAAAGTTTTTGATGAATGCTTGCTTTTCTTTACTTAACTCTACCGTTTTTGGCAGAACTTTTTTACATGCTCCATAGGCTTGATCTCCTATTATTGAATGTTTTGCATTCTCCATGTGCACTCTAATTTGGTGGGTTCGGCCAGTTTCTAAATTGCATTTTATTAGGCTAACAAAATTATCTAAATAGCTTTCAACTGTTTCGTAATTCGTGATGGCCGTTCTTCCTTGACCTCTGGTAACGGACATCTTTAGCCTGTTGTGACGATTTCTAGCTATTTTAGTTTCAATTTTACCATATTTGGGCTCGAATGCACCGTAAATAAAGGCCAAATAGCTTCTTTTAATATTTCGATCTTGTAAATCTTGGCTAAGCGCTTGATGTGCTAAATCATTTTTAGCAACCAGCATCAAACCGGTTGTATCTTTATCAAGTCGGTGCACAATTCCAGGCCTTGCCTCGCCACTAATTGATGAAAGCTTGTCTTGGTGCGTAAAAAGTAGGGCATTGACCAATGTATCTTCTTGATTTCCAGCGCCAGGGTGAACTGTGAGATTGGCTGGCTTGTTAATTACTATTAGATCGTCATCTTCAAAAATTATTTCAAAATCTATTTTTTTAGGTGCGATTCTACTTGGCTTTGCTTCTGGCAAAGTGACTATTATGTTTTGGTTTGGTTTTATTTTGTAAGAAGATGACGTAATGATGTTGTTTTTTTCATCCACTACCAACTCCTTGGAAATTAGTTTTTGGATATTGGAGCGGTTAATTTCTGGTTTTATTTTAGCAAATTCCTCACTCAAAAACTTATCAAGTCTGATATTGTGTGCGCCATTAGTTTGGAAC
Organism: Rickettsiales bacterium; assembly: GCA_016778745.1. Lineage (GTDB taxonomy): Bacteria > Pseudomonadota > Alphaproteobacteria > Rickettsiales > UBA1997 > JADHOZ01. Next base: position 29,640 of record JADHOZ010000002.1, on the reverse strand, counting down.
TCAAATTTAGTCATTTGTTTTGAGATTATTAATTTTTTTTGCAATATTATTGGCTGATTCTTCAACCAAATATTCTAGGTTTTGATTCGCAGAAATAAATAACCCATAAATCAAACTAGCCTTTTTAACTTTGATTTGCGCAATCATTTCTTTCGTTTCCCCATCAATAAAGTTGACATTAGCCTCAAATTTTGAGCGGCCAAAAATACCAAATATTCCTCTTAAAATATCATTGCCATTATCAAATTTTGTGATTTGGCCAGTTATTATTACATTACCTTTTTGGATAAATTTTTCTGATTTGGTTTTGATTAAATTCGTATCGGCAAAATTTGGTGATCTTTTTAATTGGTGATAAATCTTGTCAGCAAAACTCTGAGTAATAGGAGTTTTATTTTGGTCAATAAAAATAGGTTCACCGGTGTTATTAGCAAAATCCATGATCACCACTTTTTCATATTTATTAAAATCTATTTGTGCTGGAATTTTTACTTTTCCTGGTTGATGAATCTTAGAAATGGTGCCACAAGCTGTTAGTAAGAATATTGCTAAAATGGATAAATATTTAAACATTAGTTAATTTCACCTCTCTTTCTTCGCTATTATTAACAGCAATCTCGATTTCAATGTAGTGTTTCAAGTATTTTTTTGCAATGTTTGGCCATTCAATCAAACAGATATTGTCTTTAATTGCATCAAAAAAGCCGATATTTTCTAATTCATTCTCATCTTTGAGGCGATACAAATCAAAATGAAAAATTTCACCTTGGATAGAGTCGTAAATATTTAATAAATTAAACGTCGGGCTGGTGATTTCTTGTTTTTCTTTTAATAAAGCACCAATAAATTCCTTAGCAAAAAATGTTTTTCCTGCGCCCAACGTTCCACTTAAACAAATCACTTTTTGAAATTTGAACATAGTGTTCAAATTCTTGGCAAGATCTTTTGCTAATGCCGCCATCTCTTGCTGCGTCTTGATCTGGAAAGTTTTAGTCATTTTTTTATTGATAAAATTCCGTTAAAATTGGCACATGATCCGAGGGGGATTCTTGGATTCGGTAATCTTTGTAAATTTTAAAATCTTTTAGATTGTCTTTTAAGGAAGGCGAACACCAAATATGATCAAGCCTACGTCCACGATTTGACTTAAAAGGCTCTCTGCCCCGATAACTCCACCAGCTGTAAAGCTTTTCATCGTGGGCAACAAAATGACGATGCGTGTCAATGAAATTGGCTGATTGTTGTACCTTTCCCAATCTCTCAACCTCAATTGGCGTGTGTGACACTACTTTTAAAAGCTGCTTATGCGACCAAACATCGTGTTCTAAAGGCGCAATATTAAAATCCCCGACAATAATAAGATGTTTATCTTTTTTGGCTTTGAAATGATCTTCCATCCAGTCTAAAAACTGTAATTTGTGATCAAATTTTGGATTAATTTTTGGATCCGCCTCATCTCCTCCCGCAGGAATGTAAACATTATGCAACTCAACTTCTTTACCGCCAATTTGTAAAGACGCAGCGATGTGTCTTTTGTGACCAAAATCTTTTACATCAATTATCTGCCTATTTTTAAGCGGCACTTTCGAGAGGATTGCAACGCCATTGTAAGATTTTTCGCCGCTAAATTCTACGTAATCAAAACCTAGAGCCTTGATTTCAAGTAACGGAAATAATTCATCAACCACTTTTGTTTCTTGTAAGCAAATGACATCCGGACTGGCTTCATCGACAAATTTTTTTAATAAAGGGAGTCTGAGGCGAACAGAATTAATATTGAAGGATGATATTTTCATTGTTTTTATTTTTTGGCTATTGCATGAAGGTTAAGGTCGGGAGTATAACCCTGTCTAACCTTCATGCCAATCTAGGAAACAAAGCCTTTGGCTCGTTAATTTGATGCCCCTCTTTGAGACAATGATCTTTGGTTAAGGTCGAAAAGTCTGTTATTTTTACATTTAATAATTCCAACATCTGTGGCGCTAGATTAATGCAAAATGGTTGCAAACAAACTGCAATTATTCTGATATTTTCCGCTAACAAGGACAAGACTTGGTTCATTTCGTCAATTTTGCCTTCTTTTTTTAGGTTCCAAGGCTGTTTGTCGTTAATAAATTCATTACATTTACTGGCATGAGTTAGGACTAAAAATATTGCTTTATCAAAAGACAAATCTTGCATTAAATTTTGAATATTTTCCTTTAAATTATAGGCATCCTTTAATAAATTTTGTCCGTCTTGATAATCTTGGTAGCTAACAATTTTACCGCCATTATTTTTGTAAATCATTGCAAGAGTTCTTTGGGTTAAATTGCCAATATTATTCGCTAATTCAGCATTTACTCTGGTAACAAAATTTTCTCTTGAATAGTCACCATCATTGCCAAAAGGCACTTCTCTAAATAAGAAATATCTAAAATAATCTAATGCCTGATTTTCATTGCAGCCTAATGCTTGTAGCCATTGTAATTCTTTAATTGGATCAATGACATTGCCTAGTGATTTGGAAATTTTCTCACCATTATTAGTCCACCAACCATGCGCATAAATTTGGTAAGGAAGATTTTCCTGGGCAGCCATTAAAAATGCTGGCCAATAAATTGCGTGAAATCTCACAATATCTTTGCCAACAATATGCAATGGAGAATATTGGGTATTTTTCCAAAAATTCTGGTATTTTTCACTGTCATTTTCGGCGTCCAAAGCGCTTAAATAGTTTGTTAAGGCGTCAAGCCAAACATACATGACGTGTTTTTCATCGGCTGGAACTTTCACACCCCATGAAAACGTGTTTCGTGAAATTGAAAGATCTTTTAAACCAGATTTTACAAATGAAACCACCTCGTTGAAACGAGATTTTGGTTTGATAAAATCTGGAGCCGCCTCGTAAAGAGTTAAAAGCTTGTCTTCAAAAGCTGATAATTTAAAGAAGTAACTTTCTTGTTTTTGCCATTCTACTTCAGCGCCACTTGGGGCTCTTCCATTGACCAATTCATCTTCAGCGTAGAAAGCTTCATCACGAATTGCATACCAGCCTTCATAAACTCCTTTATAAATAAAGCCGTTTTTTTCTAATTTTTTCCAGAATTTTTGTGCAAAATTTTTGTGATGATCATCTGTCGTTCTAATAAAATCATCATTTGATAATTGTAAAATCTTGGTTAATTCTTGGAATTTTTTAGACACTTCATCACAAAATTCTTGCGGATCTTTACCTTTTAGATTAGCGGATTTTTCTACTTTTTGACCATGTTCATCGGTTCCTGTTAAGAAAAAAGTATTGTTATTATTTAGACGATTAAATCTAGCAATAATATCGCATGCAATTGACGTGTAAGCATGTCCGATGTGGGGAACATCATTTACGTAATAAATTGGTGACGTGACGTAGAAATTATCTTGTTGATTAGGCATAGTTGTCTTTTAAGTTTGGAAGCTCTAGAATAGTCGTTTTTTAACCTTATTTTTACTCATTTCGATGTCATTTACCGAAAAGCTTGAAGGAATTGTTGGCAAGTTTAAAGCCTTAGAGCAAAAACTTCAAGATCCATCTTCGCTAGGGCAAAATTTTGCCAAAGTTTCGAAGGAACATTCTGATTTATCGCCAGTTGTCGAAATTATTGAAGATTATCAAAAATCAAAAAAAGATCTGGACGACATCAAAGAAATGCTACCAGAAACTGATGATAAAGAGATGAAAGAAATGATGGAGAGTGAAAAATTTGATCTAGAAAAAAAATTACCGAAGCTTGAGCAAAAAATTAAAATTGCGCTACTCCCAAAAGACGAAGCTGATGAAAAAAATGCCATCCTAGAAGTTAGAGCCGGAACTGGTGGCGAAGAAGCCGCCCTTTTTGCCTACAAATTATTTGCCATGTATCAAAAATACGCTGAAAACAATGGCTGGAGATTTGAAATTTTAACAATTTCAGATACCGGCCTTGGTGGTTACAAAGACGCATCAGCCTTAATTTCTGGGCGCAATGTGTTTGCGAAATTGAAGTTTGAATCTGGGGTTCATAGGGTGCAAAGAGTGCCAGAAACAGAAAATCAAGGCAGAGTTCATACATCAGCAGCAACTGTTGCCGTACTTCCAGAAGCGGAGGATATTGATATTAAAATAGAAGAAAAAGATCTAAGAATTGATGTATTTAGGGCATCAGGCCCTGGCGGTCAGTCGGTAAACACAACAGATTCAGCAGTTAGAATAACACATTTACCAACTGGTATTAGCGTTTCAATGCAAGATGAAAAATCACAGATTAAAAATAAAGAAAAAGCGATGAAAGTTTTGCGTTCAAGGCTTTATGATGCCAAAAGAGAAGAAGCCGACAGAGAAAGATCTGCAAATAGGAAAGGTCAAGTTGGAAGTGGCGATCGATCAGAGAGAATTAGAACTTATAATTTTCCACAAAGCCGCGTGACTGATCACAGAATTAATCTAACGAGCTATAAAATTGATGACATTATGATTGGTGAATTAGATGAATTTGTAAATGCTTTAAGATCGGAAGATGAAGCAAAAAGGCTATTAGAAAGCGAATAAAATAGTTGTTTTTTGAAGATTATTATCCAAGATTACAACTCATTTTTAACGATTTTTGGAGTCATTATGGAATTATTAATAGCCATTATTGTACTGGTACCCCTTGCTTTTGCGACTGGGGTTGTCTTTATTGTTAGGCAGCAAAATGTTGCAATCATTGAAAGATTTGGCAAGTTTGTTGGGGTAGCTCAAGCAGGTCTCAATTTTAAATTTCCTGCTCCTATTAGTTTGATTGCTACTCATGTTAATTTAAGAATTTCTCAAACAGTTCATGAGCTTGGTATTAAAACTAAAGATAATGCTTTTGTTAAAATTCCCGTCAAAGTTCAGCTTAGAGTTTTGCCAGATAGAGTAGTTGATTCTTACTACAAATTAAATAATCCAGAAGTTCAAATTAATTCTTTTATCCTAAACTTAATTAGATCTAAAGGTGCTAGTCTTGATTTAGAAGAAGTTTACACAAAAAGAAGCGACTTAGCTGATTTTGTCATGAAAGAATTAGAGCAAAAAGTCGCGGATTATGGTTTTGAAATTGTTGATGTTTTGGTTGACGAGCCAGAGCCTTCCAGGGAAGTGCAAAATTCTTACAATAGCGTACTTGCTTCAAAAAGAGACCTTGAGGCCGCTAGAAATAAAGCAGAAGCTAAAAAAGCATTATTAATTGGTGAAGCTGAAGCTGAAGCAAAAAGCTTAGAGTTAAAGGCAGAATCTTATGCCGTACAAAGAAAAGTGATTACGAAAGGTATTGCCGATGCACTTCATGAAATCCAAGATAAAGAGCTTGGTTCAAGATATATTTTAGAATTTTTAGCTTCACTTGATTATCGCGACACCATTAGAGATGCCGCCAAGTCCGATTCTAATACTTTAGTATTTTCTAATAATCCTCGAGAGGATTTGCAAAAATTAACACCTTTATTGGCGAGAAGAGCTCATGACTCTGGGAGTTTTAGAGTTAATGACAGTGATAATAACGATTTGGGATTCGAAGAAAAACATTTTGAAGAAGATTTTCAAGAAGGCAGTCATCCTCAAGAAAATGATTACGACCCTCAACCACCCAGATCACCTTGGGGAGATTTTAAGATTTAATTAGCCTGGAACATGAAGAGGTGATTACAAACCCCCCTCCCTTAAGCTTTCTAGTTTATTACTACTATTAGATCAGAATTTTCTAGTTTATTTTCAAAATATTTATCTGTCTTTTCTGGAGATTTGCTTGCATATTCAATATTGTTAGCAAGGACTTGTTCTTTAATGTAGCTTTCAAATGATTTGGCCACTTCTATTGCTCTGTTTTCTTCGCTAAATAAAGTAATATTGATTTTATCAGAAATATCTAAATCTGCTGCTTTTCGATTTTGCTGAATTGCGCGGATAATATCTCTAGCGATTCCCTCATCTTCTAATTCTTTTGTGACCTCAATATCTAAGCGAACCAAATAATCATTTGTTGGTAGTGCTAATGAGGCGTGCTTTTCTTCGCCTTGATTTTTTGGCTCTAATTTTATTTCAAATTCGTCTTTTTCTAACGTAACATCGCACACTTCAATTTGACCTTGATCATTTTTTTGCCAATTTCCTTGTTTTGTTGCTGCAATAATATCTTTTATTTTCGGACCATGTTTGGCACCAATTTTTTTAAAGTTTACTTGCAACTTTAACTCAGCTAATTCACTAAAATCTTCTTCGGTTTTTACTGATTTAACATTTACTTCATCAGCAATAATATCTTTAAATTGCAAAATTCTTGATGCATTTTGGCCAATTATTTTTAGAGATGCTAAGGGTAGTCTTACTCTTAAATTTTTATTATCTCTGATTGAAAGGGCTGTTGAACATATATTTCTAACAAGATCCATGTTTGAGACTAGTTCTGTTTCATCATCAAAATAAGAAACGTCTGGGTAATCTTGTAAATGTACGGATATTTTTCTATCTATCATGCTAATTCTCCTATTGCTATTGCTTCTTCACCACTATTTTTTAGGTTATGTATTACTTCATCTACGTCATTTTTGTCAGCCACCAAAACCATACCGATACCGCAATTAAAAGTACGATACATTTCTTCATCAGCAACGCCTCCCTCTTTTTGTAGAAATGCAAAAATTTCATTTGGCTGCCATGAATGATAATCTATTTTTGCTTCCACTTCTTTAGATAAAACTCTTGGTAAATTTTCAATTAAACCACCACCGGTTATATGAGCCATTGCTTTTACTTTGCCGGTTTTTACAGCTTCTAAACAAGATTTTACGTAGATTCTGGTTGGCTCTAATAATAACTCACCGATTGTTTTTGACGATAATTTTTGAGATAGCTCAATGTTTTTTTCTTTTAATATATACCTAGCCAGAGAAAAGCCGTTTGAATGAAGGCCATTTGATTTTAGACCAATTAAAACATCGCCTTTTAAGGTTTGTTTTGGTAGAATGTCATCTCTTTCAACGGCACCAACCGCAAAGCCAGCCAAATCGTATTCACCACCCGAATAAATGCCTGGCATTTCGGCAGTTTCACCACCAATTAATGCGCATCCCGCTTGTTTACAGCCCAATGCAATTCCTTTCACCACGTCACTAGCGACATCAACATCTAATTTTGAAGTTGAGTAATAATCTAAAAAAAATAATGGCCTTGCCCCTTGAACAACCAGATCATTTACTGACATTGCCACAAGATCAATACCTATTGTGTCATGAATATTCAGCTCGAAAGCCAATTTTAATTTTGTACCAACACCATCGGTTGCCGAAACTAGAATTGGATCCTTGAAGCCAGATTTTTTTAAGTCAAAAAGCGCGCCGAAACCACCAAGGTCGGAGCTAGTGCCTGCAGTGGCGGTAGATTTTGCATAAGGCTTAATTTTTTCAACTAGATTATTGCCAGCGGCGATATCAACACCAGATTTTTTGTAAGTTATAGACATTTATACTTGCGATTTAAGATACTAATTAGATATTAGGTCAGCAGTTGCGAGGATTTTATAAAATATATTCGAACATGTCGAGATTTTTTTTAGCTTCATATCTTGTTTTTTGGCTTATTTGCGGAGCTTCTTTCGCTTATGATGATGACCTCTATATTGTTGACGATATTCAAATTCATAGCTCTGGCGACTCTCCTAATGATGCCAAAAATAAAGCATTTGATAATTCTAGAAGAAGGGGCTTGGAGGAATTATTTGTAAGAATGCGCTTGGATCCCTCAATATTAGATGACATTTCAAACGAGGATTTAGAAGAAACGGTCAAATCTGAACAAGTGAAGAGCGAGGTTATTGCCGGCAACAATTATTCCGCGCTTTTTAAAATAACCTATGACCAACATTACATTCGATACCTACTTAAGAAAAAACGCCTGGAAGCCACCGAATTAGAAGAAAATTATTTAGTTTTACCGATTACCAGAGTTGGTGATAAATCTTTGGTTTGGGAAAGCGACAATATCTGGAGAGTGGCAATTTCTCAATCAATAGATGATAAATTTTTAGAAGCCCAAAATAAAAAATTTTTAGTAGTCAGTGGAGATGTTGAAAATAAATCAACCATATCAAGCTACGCCGTAAATCAAAGAGATTTCAAAAGATTTGAACCGACAATTTTACGATATAATGCTAATGGCATATATTTAATTTCATTTTTTAATGATGTCACAAATCAAAAAGTAGTTGTTGATATTGACTTAATTAAGAGAAATCAGAAGAAAAATATTAAATTAAGCTTCATTAATACGGCCTCAATTAATCAAAATCATTTAATGAGCAAAGTAGCTAATAAAACAATTGATTATTTATTATCTGTTGATGGTAAAGAAATTAGAAATCATGACTCAGCCGTTAAAGATGTAATTGTTCGAACTGGCTCTTATGAAAGATGGCTTAAAGTTAAACAAAAAATACAAGATAGCAGAATTATTAGCGACTTCACTATCAAAACTATTTCTACAGAGTGGGCTGTTATTTCGCTAAAATATAGTGGGCAAAACATAATACAGGACTTCCAAAATATTGGCCTGGATTTTGAACAAATTGGGGACAATATTTTTCAAATTAACTGATTATGACAAATAGTAAAAAAGATCTTTTTATTTTTATAGGCGCTACGCTTCTTTTTTTATTTCTATTCATAAAAGCGCAGCCGATATTGATGCCTTTTTTAACGTCTCTTCTCTTATCTTATTTTTTAAACCCTGTTGTCGTTAGGTTGAAAAATAAATATAATATAACCAGAACGGCAAGCTCTATTTTTATATTGCTAGCTTTTTATTTCATATTGTTATCCACCCTCTTTTTATTGTTGCCAATAATTTACAAACAATTTGTTGAGTTTGCCTCTTTGGTTCCCCTATATTTTGAAGTGGTGGTTGGCAGTTTTTATCCTAAAATCATCAATTTTGCTAATAGTGTTGGATTTGAAATTGACTATAAAAGCGCCAATATCTTTGCTAAAGAAAATTTAGCAGAAAACGTCATTAACCTGTCTCATGACTTTGCCAATAATATTGTTTCTTCGACTCTCAATATTGTTAATATCTTTTCCTTGATATTCATTGTGCCGATCTTGGTATTTTATATTTTAAAAGATTGGGATTCTTTAACAAAAAATGTAAACAAGCATTTACCCAAAAGTTATTCCAAAGAAATTAAAGAATTATCCAGAGATATTGACGGGACTTTATCCAGCTATTTAAGGGGGCAATTTAATGTTTGCCTAATTTTAGGCACCTTCTACGCTTTTGCCTTGAGCCTTAGTGGCCTAAAATTTGGCTTCATTATCGGCCTTCTAACGGGTCTATTTTCTTTCGTTCCCTATATCGGAATGCTTATCGGCGTCATCATTGCTTTAATCGTCGCCATTTTCCAATGGGGCTCTGATTTTGTCAATTATTCTATTGTTGGCGCCATATTTGTCGTTGGGCAATTAGTTGAGGGGAATTTCCTAACGCCAAGACTTATCGGGTCACAAATTGGTGTTCATGATGTGTGGGTGATATTTGGTATTTTCTTTTTTGGTACTTGGTTGGGTTTTATCGGTATATTCCTTGCCGTTCCATTAACTGCTGTGATTAGTACCGTTGCCAAATATTTCTTAGAAAAATACAGAAAAAAATATACCTAGATGTCGGATAAAAAACTCAGAGGCACCCGTATCAGCATTGACGACTTTATTAGTCCAGATACCAATGTTCCCGAATCAAGGGTTTTCAAAGAAGATAAATTAATGGCGTTTTCTAACATTAAAGTTGGCGTGATTGACCCACGAATTTCACATGAAGTTTTAGAATTAACGAAGAAAATTAAGGAAAAGATTCAAGCGATTGATAGCCTCAACTAATAAGAACCAGATTTTTTTAAAGAATCTTTAACTTCTGGCGGCATATAATTTTCATCGTGCTTTATCAAGAGTTCTTGAGAAGCAAATTGCTTTTTGGTGTGGTCATACTTCCCTTTTGCGACAACCCCTTGCCCTTGTCTAAATAAATCTGGCACAATTCCTTGATAAAAAATTTCTAAATCATTTTCAAGATCGGTGATTGTGAAAATAGTGGTTGAGGCATCAATTTTAAGGATGCTATCTTCTTTAACTAAACCTCCCACTCTAATTTGGCGATTTTGTATTTTGTTTAATACCTCTGTGGTTTTAATTTCGCTTGGAGAATAGAAAAATACGATGTTGTCACGAAAATTATTAATGATGAATATAACGGACAACAAGGAAATTGCTAGAATTGAGCTGATAAATATTATTCTTTTTTGCTTTCTTTTATTTCTCATCCTTTCTTTTATATTTCAACACAACCACTACAAGCAAGGCCATTAAAACTAGCGTTGACAGTGAGTAAGCAGCAATAACATAATTTGAATAGTCCATGTCATTATATTTAATAATTCATTAATTTAAGCTAACATACTTGCAAAATAAAAGTCTTTTCTTATGATTCGGCTCTTCTTTTTGCCTAGATAGCTCAGTTGGTAGAGCAAAGGACTGAAAATCCTTGTGTCGCTGGTTCGATTCCGGCTCTAGGCACCACTTTTTTCCAGCAGCATTTTCGTTTCTTTTTCTATCATTTCTTCGAGCTTACTTATAAATTCTTGTTTACCTAACCCTGGCTGAATTGGCTCTAGAAATTTTAATGTAATCGTTCCTTTCTTTTTCAAAAGATTCTTCTTATCCCAATATAATCCCGAGTTCAACACCGCTGGTACCACCGGGACATTGCAATGTAAATAAAGGGCAGTAATTCCTGCTTGATATTTATATGCTTCTGAACTCGCTTCTGGCGGAACTCTCGTTCCCTGTGGAAAAATAATAATTTTTCTACCATCTTTTATGCACTTTCTTGCTTGACTTATAATAGATTTAATCGACTTTGCCCCCCCCTTTCTATCTACTTTAATCGCACTCGTTCTTGATAAAAACCACCCAAAAAATGGCACCATTAATAATTCTTTTTTATAAATTGGTGCTGGCATTTTAAACGTAATCACCATCGCCACCGTCTCCCACATTGATTGATGTTTAGAAGCAATAATACAGGGTCCTTGCGGCACATTTTCCCTACCCTCAATTTTATGATCAATACCGCATATTACCTTCAATAAAAACAAAATAAGACGTACCCACTGAGTAGAAATCGCGTCAGCATATCTAGTATTTTTAGTGAAGAAAACAAAACAGAAAACGATAGGAACACAAGCACTAATTGAACAGATCACGAACCAATAAATGAGAGATCTAATAACCATGTACCTAAATGGAGAATTGAATTTATTTTAACTGAATTACAGCCAAGAACAAAGCTAAATCAAACTTATTTTTTCTAATTTTGAACAAAACTGTCGAATTGATGGGAGACATATGAATATATTTCTCCCATCAATTCGACATTTGTAGCCAAAAATAGGAAAAAAGAAGTGGTGCCGGTTGAGAGAGTCGAACTCCCGACCTACTGTTTACAAGACAGTAGCTCTACCACTGAGCTAAACCGGCACAAATTAAGGATGGGTATCGTATTTATTAAAAGCTCAAAGAGCAAGTGTTTTTTACAATGTCTCTGATAATTATCCCTTCGCGCGCTCAATTTATCCGCGCGAATATTTCACAATAACCATTTGGTTATTGTTAATTTTACGCGCAACGGTGCGCGCCCCACTTTGCGCGGGGTCTGCGTTAATTATCAAAATTCTAGACGCTAAATCCCAGGGGATCTAGCGTCTATTTTTTACTTCTTATCTGAAGACTTTTTCTTAGATTTCTTTTTTTTCTTTTTTTTCTTTTTCGATTTCTTGAGCTCCTTCAAAAGATTTTCATTAGACTTCACTAACTCTTTATTAGACTGAATAACCGCATTGTTGGAATCAATTATCGTACTTTCATGGGTTTTAGATGTTGCTTTTTTAGCATAAGCAGGAGAGTAAATCAGCGTTAGCGCCGTTAGAAAAATTATAATTTTTTTCATGATTTAGGTTTTAAATTGAAAAATATGGCCTTAAAATAACCATCTCTTTCAGGTGTTAACTGCCAATATTATAAGAAGGAACTTCGATGATTCTTTCGTCTAAGTGGCGATTAAACTGAAAGTATGGTAAAAGTATGATATAATAGATAATATGTCAATATGCTTTATGGTATTTGACATGGATATAGGACAGGGCTATGTAATACCCGTGCTGCTTCAGATGTAATATTATTAGAAATGGATTGCCTTGCCATAAGCGTCCAATACTGCTTCATGCATCATCTCCGACATTGTTGGGTGCGGGAAGATTGTGTGCATTAAATCTTCTTCCGTTAGTTCGGCTTGCTTAGCGATTACAAAACCTTGAATCATTTCGGTTACTTCAGCCCCGACCAAGTGAGCACCTAGTAGTTCACCAGTTTTTTCATCGAAGATTATTTTAATTAAACCTTCGGTTTCGCCACTCGCAATTGCTTTACCGTTGGCCATATATGGAAAGCGGCCTACTTTTATTTGTTTACCTACAGCTTTTGCTTTTGCTTCAGTTAAGCCAACAGATGCAATTTGCGGCATTGAATAGGTACACCCCGGAATATTTTCTTTTTTAATTGGATGTATTTTTATAGGATCATATTTTCCAGATTTACTAGCAATTTTTTCAGCGGCGATGATACCCTCGTGAGAAGCTTTATGCGCTAACCATGGACCCGAAATAACATCACCAATTGCATAAATATTTGATTCTGACGTTTCCAAATATCCACTTACCTGGATTAATCCTCTATCTGTTTTTATTTTTGTTTTATCTAAACCAATATCTTCAATATTTGGAACCACACCAACTGCTAAAATAATTTTTTCGGCTTTTAGTTTTTCTTTTTTGCCCTTTACTTCAACTTCGGCTTCGATTCCGGTTTTACTTTTAGAAATTGCTTTTAGAGCAGCGCCAGTAACTATTTTAATTCCCCTAGAAGTGAAAGATTTAGCAGCGATTTTTGAAATCTCTTCATCTTCAACTGGCAGAATATTGTCGGCCATTTCAACCAATGTCACTTCGCATCCCATATTGTTGTAAAAGCTTGCAAATTCTGACCCGATCGCACCACTGCCAACAACAACCAAAGATTTTGGCATTGATTTTGGTGTCATTGCTTCGCGGTAAGTCCATATTTTATCGCCATCTGGCTCCATGCCTGGAATTACTCTGGCTCTTGCGCCAGTTGCAATAATGAAATCCGCTGCTTGGACATTGGCAACTTCTTTCTTGTCTTTTTCTATCGAAATTTCTTTATTACTTATAAATCTAGCATAGCCGTCAATTACTTCGACTTTATTTTTCTTTAATAATCCGGCAATTCCACTACTTAGTTTTTTGGATACATCTCTTGATCTTTTAATAACTTTATCAAAATCAAATGTCGCGCCTTTTACTTCAAACCCATAATCACCAACGTGACTTAATAGGTGATTTACCTCCGAAGATTTCAAAAGAGCTTTTGTTGGAATACACCCCCAGTTTAGACAAATGCCACCCAAATGATTTGCTTCAACAATGCCTACTTTTAGACCTAACTGTGCAGCTCTAATTGCAGCAACATATCCCCCTGGCCCAGCTCCGATAACGCAGACATCAAATTTTTTTGTTTCACTCATAATTTTATAGAAATTTTTTAATTAAGTATTATTCTAATTTACCTGTTCGTAATTAAAACATCAAGTGCATGTCTTTGGAAATAGAAAACTTTATTAGTAAAATTAAAAATTCTCTCAATGTGATTAGGGGGTGTCTTTGACGTCGAGGCTTTATCGAAGAGGCTAAATGAACTAGACAAATTGTCGCAGGATCCTAACTTGTGGGACGACAACGACAAGGCGCAAAAGATCTTAAAAGAAAAATCAGCAATTCAGGATAAAACCGATGGGGTTAAAGAAATAGAAAATTTGTTAGCCGACAATGTCGAGTTCTATAAAATGGCAAAAGAAGAAAAAGACGAAGATAGCATAAACGAAGTGGAAAAATCTTTGAAAGATCTAACAAGCAAATGTGATATTTTGGAAATTGAATCATTGTTTGACGGCGAAGCAGATTTAAATGATTGCTTTATTGATTTTAATGCTGGCGCCGGAGGCACTGATTCTTGCGATTTCGCTTTAATGCTATTTAGGATGTATGAAAGATTTTGTAATCAAAAAGATTTCAACGTCGAAGTCGTGAGTATGTTAGAAGATATTGAGGCTGGCATTAGATCGGCTACGCTAAAAGTTTCTGGGAAATTTGCTTATGGTTGGCTTAAAACCGAAAGTGGTGTTCATAGGCTTGTTCGAATCTCTCCCTTTAACGCTAACGGCAAAAGGCAAACTAGCTTTGCTTCTGTTTGGGTTTATCCTGAAATTGATGACTCCATTGACATTGCCATTGAAGATAAGGATTTAAGAATTGATACTTATCGTGCTTCTGGCGCTGGTGGGCAGCACGTTAATAAAACAGATTCTGCCGTTAGAATTACACATTTACCAACAAATATTGTGGTGCAATGTCAGTCTGATAGATCACAAATTCGAAACAAGTCCGAATGCATGAAGATGCTAAAGTCAAGACTTTATGAGCTGGAATTGCAAAAGCAAAAACAAGAGCAAGAAAATCAAGAAAGTGCCAAAACCGATAATAGTTGGGGTCATCAAATTAGATCTTATGTTTTGCATCCTTACCAGCTGGTAAAAGACTTGCGAAGTAATTTTGAAACTGGCAATGTTGATGCGGTTTTAGATGGAAAAATAGAAGATTTTATTAAAAGTAATTTAATTAAAAAATAGCATGAAATGTCCATTTTGTGGCAACATTGAAACCCAAGTAAAAGATAGTCGGATCTCTGATGATGGCGAATCTATCAGACGAAGACGATATTGCGGCGCGTGCGATTCTAGATTTACTACATTTGAACGAGTACAACTAAGAGAAATTGTAGTTCTTAAGAAAAATGGTGAGAAAAAAATCTTTGATCCAGAAAAATTGAAAAGCTCCATTGAAATGGCGGTGAGAAAGAGAAATATCTCCCCTATGCAAGTTGAGAAAATGGTGAATAATATTGTTAGACAACTTGAAATGCAAAGCGAGACCGAAATCTCATCTTCGCAAATTGGAGAGATTGTTATGAATGCTTTGGAAAATCTAGATAAGGTTGCATTTGTAAGATTTGCTTCTGTTTATAAGAATTTTGAAAAGGCCGATGATTTCCAAAAATTCATTAAAAAAGTAGTGAAATAATGTCGAAGCTAGAAGCGATACAGTTTTATTTGGATAATGATCTGAACGAGATACTATCAGAAGAGCCTATCAACCACCTGATGTTGAAAGAAAAACCCACATTAGCTAAAGTTGAAGAAAAAAAACGCCTTGAGACCAAAACTACTCAAACTCAAATTGAAACGATAAAAGAGAAGAAAGAATCTCGTCACTTTATCAAACCAGAATTTTCAACCAATAACGCTCTTTCAAAGTTAGCCAAAAAATTTAGTACCGGCAACGCGGATAATTCGATTTCCATCAATGCCATTGTCGATAAAGCGAAAGAAATGGCACAAAATGCCAAAAGCCTCGATGAATTACGCAAGGCAGTGGAAGAATTTGACGGCTGTAATTTAAAGAAAATGGCTACTAACACGGTATTTTGTGATGGTAACCCTGATGCGGATGTCATGATCATTGGCGAAGCGCCGGGAAACCATGAAGATTTGCAGGGCATTCCATTTTGCGATGACGCCGGGCAAATGCTGGATCAAATGTTTAGCGCTATCCATATGAGCCGCCAAGATAATCTTTATATGACTAATGTGCTTTTTTGGAGGCCGCCAGGAAATAGAAAACCAACAGAGGAAGAATTAACAATTTGTAAACCATTCGTTCAACGACATATTCAACTTATTGATCCAGAATTGATAATTCTAGTTGGAGGTACAGCAATGAATACGGTTTTAGGACTCGACAGTACCATTAGTAAAGTTCGCGGCGAATTTATGGATTTTTCACCGGAATTTTTGGATAAAACCATAAAAACATTTGCAATTTTTCACCCATCTTATTTGATGAGGCAATCAACAAAAAAGAGAATTGCTTGGCAAGATCTGCTAGCATTAGAACAATTTTTAAAAGAAAATGACTAAGAATATTAAGTTACTACCAGATGGTTTTTGTGACCTTATTTTTGAAGAAGCTGAAAATAAATTTCGTGAAAAAAATTTGGTTTTGGAGCATTTTTTAGCATCAAATTTTAGAATGATCGAAACCTCCTTAGTTGAATTTTTGGATAAATCCACCCTTTATGATGATGCGTTTTGCGCCCTTGATGCCAAAAGTGGTAAAAATTTAGTATTTAGAAATGACATTACCTTGCAAATTGAAAGACTGCTAAAAAGCAGACTAAAAAGTTATGATTTACCGATAAAATTATGCTACTGTGGCAGCGTTTTAAGCAATAAAGCTTTGAACTTTAACGGCCAAAGACAACAAACTCAAATTGGTATTGAAATTATTGGCTGCAGTAAAGAAGAATCCGATATTGAGGTCATTAAAACTACTCTTGAAGCTGTGTCTCGTATTGGAAAAGAAAATGTTTTAATTGAAATATCACTACCCGATTTATTAAATAAATTCTTAGAAGAAGTTCAGCTTAAAGAAGGTCTAAAAGAAGATCTAGCAACAGCTATTTTAAATAAGAATATTTCAAAAATTAGAGAAATATTTGGCAATAAGCCGCAAGCAATAGAAGACCTCATTTTAAAAAATGATGATTTAGAAGGAAATATCAACAATTTTAGTTCTAACTATAATTCTCCTGTCATCTCAGAGGAGCTAGCAAAAGCACAAAAGCTGCATGATTTATTGACAGACAACTTCAACTGCAGCATTGCCTTTGATTTATTTGGGGATCACAAATCATCTTATCACAATTCTACTTCCTTTAATATTTTTGCCGATAATTTAACCAACTTAATTGCTAGGGGCGGAAGATATCAAATTGGTGGTGTTGATGCTGTTGGAAGCACTATTTATATCTAATCTAAATCGTGACAATATAGCATAGAGTTGCTAGAGCCATTTTTTCCTCTTAAAGATCCAGATTGTGATGGCTGATGATAATGCCATTAGCGATATTGCTAATGGGTAACCAAGTTGCCAATTGAGTTCGGGCATGAAGTTGAAGTTCATTCCGTAGAGGCTGGCAATTAGCGTTGGGGGCATAAAAAGTAGAGAAGCTAGGGTGAATATTTTAATGACTTTGTTTTGCTCTAGATTAATGAGGCCAAGGAACGAGTTTTGTAGATATTCTAGTCTGGCAAAGTTGAAGTTAGCATGTTCTATAAGCGAGTTAATGTCTTTAATTATAATTCTTAATCTTTCGTTATTTCCATTCATTATATCTTCATTTCTAATAAGAGATGAAACGGCTCTTTGTTTATCAAAAAGAGCCTCTCTTAAGCTCATCGTTAACTCTTGGCACTCGTTGATTTTGAATATTGTTTGTTCATCTAGATTGTGATTATATTTGATCTTTCTAGCAATTTCAGCGGTGTGTTTACTCATTGTTTCTATTAGGTCAGCATCGTGGTCAATTCTTGATTCAAAAAGGGCAATGAAGATTTTTGCCGGGGTCGAGAAAGAGACCGGAAGTCTTTTTATCTTTTTGATGGTTTCTTCAAAAATTTTACTGTCTGTGTAGCGTAAACTAAATAGTATTTTTCCAGTAATAATAAAAGATACTTCACTTTCTTGCAGTTTTTGCGCTTGGGTGATTATATTGATAAATGTAGAGTTTATCCTGATAAAATCAGGATTTTCTATATATCTAGAGCTTGTTTCAATTTCTTCTTGTTGCTGCTTTGTCGGAAAGCTAATGTCATATTCCTTTTCTACTTCTTTTATTTCTTCGGCTGAAGGGTTTTGTAGATCTATCCATATCACATCTTTTAGTGTACTTGCTTCTTTTAGAGAAAATACTTTTTCTTGCTTATAGGTCTTTGTTTGAAAAATTCTGATCATTATCTTCCTCTTTTAGATTATTTATCGGTGTTAGTTTGTTTACGACATCGTTTGGCTAATTGCAAAATGTTTTTTAGAAATTCGTTCCAAAACTGAAGCGGAAATTCTGGGTTTCGTCATAGTCTTCTCTTTTAGCAATCTTAGAAAAATCAAGCCTTATTGGTCCCATTGGAGACGTCCACACTAAACTAAATCCGTAAGTTGATCTAAGAGATCCACTATCTTCTACTTGTGAGCTACCTACATTTATCTGATCCACTCCTTTTAATGTCCCATTATCAGAGAATAACACGCCATTTATACCCAGCTCTTTTGGAAGACCCAAAGGGAACATAAATTCTACCGTTCCAACATAGTAAGTGGTACCACCAGCAGCGCTTCCACCATCGGCAGAGCCATTTTCTACATATCTTGGCCCCAAACCAGCGAATCTAAAGCCCCTAAAGGTGTTGCCTCCGAGATAAAAACCGTAATTACTTCTAACATCTTGACCAAGCCCATCAATCAAACCGCCGCGCGCAAGGAATTTTAAGATGAACTCTTCGCTAAACGTTGGAATGTAATATCCAGCTGATCCAGTATATTTCATGGTTTTAATGTCGCCACCAATGCCTGTGTAATCTTGGCTAAACGATAAGTAATAGCCCGATGTTGGTTGCCTGCTATTATTTCTTTTGTCGTATAATAATGTATGCCCGATTCCCGAGCTAACGAAACTTCCTTCTAAATTTCTAATTGCAATAGAAACATCTGAATCAACATTACTTACCTCTTGACTACTTAGAGAATATCGCAATTGATGAGTCAAATATTCCGTTATTGCATATCCTCCCCTCACCGTAAGCCCGTCTGAATTTTGGTCGTAAACTAGCGTATTTCTTTTACTTAATTCATATTTAAAAATATCAAAACCCACATCAATATTTCTATCTAGAAAATATGGCCTTGTATAATTGACTTCTCCGCTAAAGCTGGCAAATGACTTTTGCACGCTAAATCCTAATTTTTGCCCCGTGCCAAAAAGATTGTTTTCCCTAATGCCAACATTTGTTGTGAGACGATCCACTGTTGAATAACCAACACCCAGACTTAATTCGCCCGTCTTTTTTTCTTTTAATTTTACCGCCAGATTTACCTTGTCAGAATTATCAATTCTGTTGGTTTCAAATTCTACTTTTTCAAAATATCCAAGATTTTCTAAGCGTTGTTTTGAACGATTAATCTTTGTAATGTTGTAAGGATCCCCCTCTCTAACCCTTAATTCTCTTCTCACTACCTTGTCAATAGTTCTTGTATTGCCTGTAATTGTAATTTCGTTAATGTAAATGGGTGGCGTTTCTTTAATGACAAAATTGACATCAATGATTTTTTGCTCTTGGTTTCTGGTTAATACTGGCTCAATATGGGCAAATGCGAAGGATTGTTTTGACATTTGATTGACCATTTTTTCAACTGTCTTTTCAATAAGATCTGAGTTATAAGTTTTGCCCTTTTTAATAAGTATATGCTGGCGCAAAACATCTTCATCAAACTTCTCAACATCATTAGTGATTGTTATATCTCCTATGTCATATTTTATCCCCTCTTCTAGTAAGAATGTGATGTAAAAACGATCTTTGGTTGGGGTAATTTGTGCAGTCGCAGAAATTGCATAAAAATCTGCGTAACCTTTTGAACCATAGAAGCGGCGAAGTTTTTCTTTGTCAAACTCAATACGATCAGAATCATAAACATCAAAGCTTGAAAGAAATTTCCACCATTTTGATACTTGCGTGGTAATTTCTTCTTTTAATTTAGAGTCTGAGTAGGCTTCATTGCCAACAAAGTAAATATCGTCAATTTTTGCTTTTGGACCCTCTTTAATATCAAAGATTACTTCAATACGATTACGTTCTTTTTGAATTATTTTGGGATCTATTTTTGTTAAGAAGCGGCCAGACTTGAGATAAATTTCGTTAATTCTTTTTATGTCATTTTGTAATTTAGATTTCGTAAAAACTGATCGCTTTTTTAGCGTGGCTTCATTTTTCAATGCATCATCGTCTATCTTATTATTGCCAACAAACTTCACCTCAAAAACAACTGGATTTTCTTTCACCTCCACAATCCAATCTCTTTTTTTTTGATATATTTTTGACTCTAAAAAAAGTTCAGAAGCATATAGCTTTTCGAGAGAATCTTGAATGGCCGATTTTGATCCTTTCACTATTCCTTGAACATTAATATATGATGTAATGGTTGCTTCATCGACCCTTTCATTGCCGATAATGGTAATATTGGCAGCAGCATAAGCACTTGTGCTTGCAGCAAGAAAGGTGACGACAATTACCGGCAATAAAAATTGATTTGCAAATTGTTTAATTTTTTTGGAAAGATTCATTTAATTATGATTGTCGATCAAAGTTATACCAAATAAAGGTAAGAATTGGTATGAGGCGGCATCGTATAGAATTGTTTTTTTGATTTCAATTGACTTTTTGATATTCTTGCACTAATAATTGCGCGCAAATTTTAGCGACGAAACCGTCGACTGCGTTGAAACTTATAGAAAATAAACGGTTATGTTGCGTATTTTGCTTTTAATAGCATTGTTTACAGTAAATCCCCTTCTACCTAAATTAGCCTTTGGTAGCTTTTTTTCAGCACATGATAGGGCTCATATTCAAATTGTTGGCTCTTCTACGGTTTATCCCTTTACCGCAGTCATTGCAGAAACTTTTGGCAGAAATAGTGCGTTTAAAACTCCTATTGTTGAATCCACCGGAACTGGGGGTGGGTTTAAGTTGTTTTGCTCTGGCGTCGGCTTTGATTATCCTGATTTATCTAATGCATCACGAAAAATTAAACAAAGCGAGATAGAAAAATGCGCCATTAATGGTATAAAAAATGTTGGCGAAATTAAGGTCGGCTATGATGGAATTGTTTTAGCTAACTCTGTCGATGGAGAATATTACTCTCTAACAAAAAAAGAGGTCTTTTTGGCCTTGGCAGATCAGGTTCCAAGTAAAAATAATAACTCGCTAATAGCGAACCCCTACAAAAAATGGAGCGACCTTAATAAAAGATTACCCGCTATTGAAATTGCTGTTTATGGGCCACCACCAACGTCTGGAACCCGCGATGCCTTTGTAGAATTAGTCATGGAAAAAGCATGTAAAGATTTGCAAGCCTTTAAAACAACTTACGCGGATGAAAAAATCAGAAAGAAAAAATGTCACTTAATAAGAAATGATGGTCATTTCATTGAAGCTGGAGAAAATGATAATTTGATTGTGCAGAAACTTAAAAACAATCATAACGCTTTAGGAATTTTTGGATTCTCATTTTTAGAAGAAAATAGACATGTTGTTAAGCCGGTTACAATCAATAAAGTAGTGCCTACTTTTGAGAGCATTGTCAAAGGATCGTATCCCGTTTCGAGACCGCTATTTATTTATTACAAAAAAGAACACTTACCTCTAATAAAAGGGATTAATGAATTTCTCGAAGAGATTGTTAGTAAAAATACTATAGGAAATGATGGTTATTTGATGCAAAAAGGCCTTATACCCTTAACAGATTCCGAACTTAAAGACGTTAGAAACAAGGTGTTAAAATCCTTGTAAAATTAGCTTTAGTTTCGGTGGGTATCTGATGCCAAGATGTTTTATGGAGTTTTATTTGTTAGTTTCACACTGGCAAATAAATTGATAAATTCTTTTTTGGGAGTTTGTCGTTTTTACCTAGAATGAAGTGGTTGCTTAACTCGTCATATTAGTGGCTAGTTTGGTGATAAGCCTCTCATCTTATTTTGTTAACTACCTAATATCATAACTTATGGTTTTTATTCCATTAGCGACTTTAGTTGTGTTATCGGTAGCACTAGAACTATTTTAGCTCTAGGTCTTGAATATAATTTATATTCTATTGATAACGTGATGAGAAGTTTATCCAAGCAATAACTTTGTTTGGCTGTATCTTCTTAGATAAAGCTTTGGGTCCGTCGCCAATTGGTGGCGGACCTTCTTTTGGGAGGGAATAAATGGCTTGCAACTTATCTTTACAATATCTAAAAATTTATCAAGGATCTAGATCAACATTTTTTACGCCGTGCTTAAAGAGCTATTTTTTATCCTCATATTTCTTGCGCTATTTATTGACACCTCTAGCGCCTCTACTCAAGAATTAAAAATAGTTAATATTTCTCCTGCGGGAGACGATGTTTCGTCCTTAGGACAGATAAGTTTTACCTTTAATAAAGACATGGTTTCCTTAGGTAAAATGAGTAGAGAGGCCGAGGAAATACCTATCAGCATTACTCCGCCCGTTGAATGTAAATGGAGATGGATATCTAAAAAAGCTCTAGCCTGCCAACTCAGCGACGAAAATAAGCTAAAGAAAGCAACTAAATACCAAATTAATGTCGGAAAAGAACTCAAAGCAGAGGATGGGGCGGCATTGCTTGAGGAGCAAAATTATAGCTTTATTACTCAAAGACCAAAACTTCTTCATTACGTATATTTAAAAGAATGGCACACCCCCACTTTACCGTCAATACGCGTTACTTTCAATCAAAAAGTCTCTCAGGAATCCGTGGAAAAACATCTTTACTTCTTATCTAACGGGACGAGATATGAGGCGAAAATTCTGAAATCGCAACAAAACTTCTTTACCGTCAGTCCATTAAAAGAATTTAAAGCTAATAGCGATGTGTCCTTGCATATCGAGCCCGGTATTAGATCTCCCAACGGAGATCAGAAATCTATACAAGACGAAAAAATAATTTCATTTGCAACATACGATTCTGCAAGATTAATCAACGTTAGCTGCTATACTCCTTCTGACCGCAGAAAAGAAGATGGCTCTATAGAGGCGGTAATCGCTAAGATGAATGCCTCAAAAAAGAACGTAAAATGCTCTCCAGATCGCTCTATATACCTCGAGTTCAATGCGCCAGTACTGACAAAAGATCTTTATAAAAATATCGTTGTCACCAACTCTTCTGGCGAGAGAGCGGAGTTATTGGAAAACAATTCTTATTATGACCCCAATAGCCACCATAGATTACACGACAGATCCAAAGTATACAGGGTTAGATTGCCGATCAAGCTCCAAGCCCAAGCGCATTACTTCGTAAAAATTTTACAAGACGGAACGCTCCCCATACCCCACAGTGAATTACAAAAAGATATGCTTAGGCTGGATAAAATAAATGACACCACGCATCAAGATTCTACCATTGAGCGAATCGAAAAAGTAGAAGTTGAAAAAGAAAAACCTAATATTTTTATTAGAATATGGGATTGGATTAAAAGCCTGTTTGGATTTGTAATAAGGGAAGAGAAAATTTATGAAGATCAAATTTTTTACAAAAAACATGAGGCTATAAAATCTACACACGAAACCAGTCTCAATTTTGAAGAATTTGACCAACAAGGAAAAAAAACTGAAAACGCTCTGAAGGATCTCTTTTCTCGCCCACTTAACAAAAGCTATAGTTTTGTTGTGGAAACTGGCAATTTTTATCCTAGTTTTCACTTAAAATATCGCGATGTAGTGCTGGAAAAAGACATGAACACCGACAATACTATTGAGGCCGTTAATTTTGATAGCATTAAACTACAATATAGAGCCCTTGCCACCAACGGATTGAGTGATGTAAAATACCATGATATTTCTCCTTCAATGGCGCATAATCAATATAAAAATATATCTTTGGGAATAAGAGATGTTTTAGAGGGGGAATCAGGGATAGTTTCCGGAAAAATCCTTACTTACCCAATAGTTTGTGAAGGTGACGCTTGTGGCGATTTTACAACCCAGATAACTCCATATAATATTCTAGCAAAAATTGGGCATTTTAATAGCGTCATTTGGGTTGCGAATTTATCTAATGGAAAAAGCGTTAAGGATGCGAAAGTGAGTTTATATCTAGGTGCCGACATAATGAATTTAGAAGAAAAAATTGATTCAGCTAAAACAGATGAAAATGGATTAGCTATATTGAAAGGTCATTCTAAGTTTGACCCTAAGGGCCTTGTATCTTATAGTCGATGGTCGAGATCGAAGCAGCGCCTATTTGTCAAGGTAGAAAAAGATAAGGAGATAGCGATTTTACCTGCTACTCATGATTTTGAAGTAAGCGCCTCAAGAGTCTCTGGTTATCAAGTGGGGGTAAGAAATTTTAATGATAATGGTCACATTAAAGCTTGGGGAATTACTTCCCAAGCTATCTATAAACAGGGAGATAAAGTTTCCTATAAAATATATGTAAGAAATAATGAAAATAAAAAACTAAGTTTAGCGCAAAGGGGGAAATATTCTCTAAAAGTTAGCGACCCTCTAGGCAAAACCATTTATGAAAGAAATGATATCACCTTATCAGACTTTTCTACTTTTGATGGTAGCTTTAATATCGCAAATTCTGCTGCTAGCGGATGGTATAAACTATCGCTCAAATCAGACTTTACCAACTATTTCTGGTATCCTGTTAAATTCTTAGTATCCGATTTCACGCCAGCACCTTTTCAGGTCAGCAACAACCTCAATGGCGATAGGTTTTATCAAGGCGATACTGTAAAAGTAGACAGCTTTGCAAAGCTACATGCGGGAGGGCCTTACTCTGATAGCCCAGCTAGGACTATCGCCACGGTTGAGGAAGTAGGTTTTTCCTCTGAACATCCTCTAGCAGCTGGATTTAAGTTTGATAGTTATAAAAATTATTCTCGCAAAGATGTGATATTTTCTCAGCACGACAAGGTGGATGCCAAAGGAGAATTACATAATAGCTTTGTTGTTGATAAAAATGATATTTATTACGGAAAATTATTGGTTGAATCAAGCGTGTTTGATGATAGAGGAAAGAATATTTCTACTACTAGTAAAGCTAATTATTTTGCTGTAAATAGATTCATTGGCCTAAAATCACCAAAATGGCTTTATAACTCTAATAAAGATGTAGATATTAAATATATTGTTGTCGATGAAAATGGATATTTAGTGTCTGGATCAAAAGCTGAAGTCGCGGTACAATATGGGAAGAATGAGATGGTAAAAGCCAAATCTTCTGGAAATAGCTTCATTAACCGCTACGAAAAAGTTTGGACAGATATTGTTACGTGCAAAGGCGTTTCAAAAAAAGAAAAAGCTTTGTCTTGTAAATTTAAGCCCGAAAAATCTGGACAATATCGCCTGACCGCTAAAGTGAAAGATAATGATGGTAACGACCATCAAACCAAGCTTGACCTTTGGGTTAGTGGGAATGACTGGGTAAACTGGAACCAAAAAAATGACAATAGCCTTACCGTCATTCCTCAATCACAAGATTATTTGGTTGGACAAAAAGCAAAATTCATGATTCAAAATCCATATCCCGACTCTCAGGCTCTGGTAACAATTGAAAGATATGGAATAATCAAGCAATGGGTACAAGAACTTAATGGCAATATGCCAATAATTGAATTTGATGTTGAGCCCGATTTCCTTCCTGGATTCTATCTTTCCGTGACGGTGATGTCAAAAAGAAGCAAAAAAGACTTCTCAGATGAAGGGTTGGATTTAGGCAAACCTTCTTTCAAAATGGGATATGTCAAAATTAATGTGAACGATCCTTATAAAAAGATTTTAGTAGACATAAAGCCTGATAAGGAAATTTACAAACCCAAGCAAACTGTTTTTGTTGATCTAAAAGCAAGCAGTAAAACAAAAAACCCTGGCAAAATGGAGCTAACGGCCGTAGTGATCGATAAAGCCGTTTTTGATATGATCCAGGGTGGGTCAACCTATTACGACGTGCATAAAGGCTTTAATAACCTTGGTCACCTAGATATAGCAAACTTTAATTTAATTCAAAAACTAATTGGACGACAAAAGATTGAGAAGAAAGGTGCCAACCCTGGCGGAGGCGGAGTAAATAGGGCTTTCGCATCTGGCTTTGAGAAAAATGACGCAAATCATCGCAAAGATTTTGCCTATGTTGCCTATTTTAACCCCTCAATCATAACCGACCCCGAGGGAAATGCAAAATTTGACTTTACTTTACCAAGCAATTTAACAAGCTGGAAAATATTAATATTAGCGACCAACGAAGGTGATCTACTGGGCCTATCGCAGAAAGACATCAAGTCAATCCTGCCCCTAGAGATAAATACAGTGATGCCCAACCAGATTCGCGAAGGAGATAATTTCGATGCTGGTTTTGTAATATTAAATAGAGAAAAAACGATACAAGAAGTCACGCTAGAGATTGACGCCGATATTATTAATGAAGATAATTCAAAGCAATCTTTGCCAAAGGTGGTTAAAAGAATTACAGTTGAACCTTTTAAAAGACAAAAAGTATTTATTCCTATCAACACTAAGAAGGGTGGTAAAATTATATTTTCCGCCAAGGCAACCACCCCTAAAGCCCTAGATTCACTGTCGCATGAAATTAAAATCTTACGCAATCGTTCACTAGAAGTTGCGGCCAATTATAGCTCTACCACCAAAGATAAAGTGACGGAATTAATAAAACTCCCGAACAACATCTATGACGATATCGGAGACGTGAATATTACTTTAGCACCTACAATCATTGGCCATATTGATGGCTCTTTTAAATATATGAATAAATATCCTTATCAATGCTGGGAACAAAGGCTATCCAAAGCTGTTATGGCTTCGCATTATCAAAATTTGCAAAGCTATATTTCCAAGAATTTGGACTGGGAGACCTCTAAAAATCTACCCCAACACACTCTGGATCAAGCCTATAGATTCCAAGCCCCAAATGGCGGCCTATCGTATTTTAGAAATGAAAATAATTTTGTTAGTCCATATTTGAGTGCTTATACTTCTCTTGCTTTTAGCTGGCTTACACAAGCTGGATATGAGGTTGATAAAGCAGTGGAAGAAAAATTAGATCAATATCTGTTAGATAAGATTTTATATCATCAAATTGATCCAGATTATTACACAAGATCGATGGACCATACCGTTCGTGCCGTGGCCTTAAATGCTTTATCGCGCACCAATAAGATTAGCCTAGAGGCTATATTAAACCACAAAGAACATTTCGACGAAATGGATTTATTTGGTAAAGCTAACTTCCTGCAAGCAGCGCTGATAGTATCTCCGAACGAGAAGTGGATTAAAGATATTATTAATAACATTCTTTCTTATTCAAATCAGTCAGCTGAAACGATTACATTTAGCGAAGAACTAGACTCCGCTTATACAAGGATTTTATCCTCACAAGCCCGAACAAACTGCGCTATTTTGGATAGCTTGGTTAGTGCGGCAAAACACAAGAAATATAAAGAATTGCTTAATGATATTCCATTCAAAATTGTGCGCATGGTTAGTGCTAGCAAAGGCAATAAGGATCACTTCAAAAATACACAAGAAAATATGTTCTGCTCTAATGCTTTAATAGAGTACTCTAAGCTTTATGAGCAGGAAAAGCCAAATATGAACCTATCAGTCAAGTTTAATAATGATGATATTGGTAAAGGTAATTTGACCTCTTATAAAGATAAACCTCTTATTTTTGATAAAAAGATCAATCCAGGCGATATTAGAAAAAATGCCAATATTACTATTCTAAAAAAAGGCGACGGAAGATTATTTTATACCACCAGAGTGTCTTATACTTCCCAAGATAAAATAACCGATCGAATAAATGCTGGGATTGATATTAGGCGTGAATTTAGTATTAAAAAAGGAGGCGATTGGGCACTGTTAAAAGACAACAGCAAAATAAAGAGGGGCGACCTAGTTAAGGTCGATATTTATTTATCGCTTCCTAGTGCGCGTCAATTTGTTGCTGTCAATGATCCTGTAATTAGTGGCCTTGAGCCTGTTGATAGAAATTTAGCAACCTCTTCTATAAATGATGCCGAAATGGTGAAAAAACTAATTACAAAAAATTCTTGGTATCATCAAAAAAGCAACTGGCACAGCTTTGGTTTTAATAGATGGGGATTTTATCATAAGGAGCTAAATCATGATAATGTGCAGTTTTATTCAGATTATTTAATGGCCGGAAATTACCATTTATCTTATATAGCTCAGGCAATTGCTAGCGGAAGCTTTTCGGCCCCGCCAGTTCACGCTCAAGAAATGTACAATCCCGATATTTATGGAAAAGGCCTTGATTTCAAGTTGCTAATCGCGGATGAATAAATTGTGTTTTGGTATATTTATAATCTTCCTTGCCGTAATTACCCTAATCTTATCTACCCTATTTTTAATTTCTGATCCTAGTGAGGAATTTTCGAACTATTTAAAAATTGAGAAACCTCAGGTTTTGGATCGCAATAATGTTGCACTCAATATTACTTATGAGAATGATTGGAATCTACATGACTTAATAAAATTAGAAGATGTGCCTTATTTTTTACAACAGGCCTTCGTACAAGCTGAAGATAAAAGATTCTTCAAGCATAATGGGATAGATTGGCTCGCTAGACTTAATGCTTTATGGGGTAATTTAGTTGGTAAAAAAATACGTGGAGCTAGTACTATTACCCAGCAGGTTGTACAAATGCTTCACCCAAGACAAAGGAATATCTGGTCTAAGTGGCTTGAAGGGTGGGAGGCCGTAATGTTAGAGCAAAAATTTACTAAATCACAAATATTGGAATTTTATATAAATCAAGTGCCTTATTCAAAAAGAAATAGAGGCATAGTTGCTGGCGCAAGATATTATTTTAATTCCGACGTGGCCTTGCTGAACAAAAAAAGCATGTTGGCTCTAGCTTTAATAGTCAGATCTCCAAATCGCTTTGATTTGCACAAAACTAATTCCTTACAAGATAAAAGTTTCTTAGCCCTAGCACAAAAATTACACAAAAACAAAGTGATAAGCAAGAAAGACATAGCTTCTATCTTAAAGCAACCATTGCGAATTGATAAGGCCAAAAAAAATTATGAGATTTATCACTTTGTAAAATATATCATTGATAATTTCTCTGCTGAAAACAAAGTCACCATTCAAACAACCCTTGATTTGGAATTGCAAAAAGAAGCTGACCTAATAGCACACAGACATTTGAAAAAATTGGCAACCCATAAAGTTAATAACATCGGTCTTATTGTAGTTGAAAATATTAGTAATGAGGTTTTGGCCTGGGTGGTAGCTAATAGCGATAATTCTGATACAAAGTTCTACGACTCAATTATATCTAAAAGACAGGCCGGATCAACCCTTAAACCATTTTTATACTCAATGGCACTTGAATCTGGATATAACGCCGCAACGATCATTGATGATTCTAGAATTGACCAAGCAGTGGGCAGTGGCGTACATCAATTTAGTAATTATAGTCACCATTATTATGGGCCCGTTACTTTGCGTCAAGCCTTAGCAAATTCTCTAAACGTACCAGCAATTAAAACCATTGATGATCTTGGGGTTGAAAATTTTTTATCATTATTACATATGCTAGGCTTTGAAAGCTTGGATAAACCGGCACAAATATATGGAACAGGATTAGCCTTGGGAAACGGAGAAATAATGCTTTTGGAACTTGTAAGAGCATTCTCGGTTCTGAGCAACAAGGGGATTTTAAAAGATCTTAAATTTGTTAAAGACCAGTATAGCGCTAAAGGTACAAGAATTTTTAAATCCAGC